>RFWA01000123.1 GCA_009922295.1 Betaproteobacteria bacterium | reverse complement strand
AGTGCTAACAGAGATCTTCAATGAAGACCATAGTTGTTTACGCTAGATCGGTGTCGATGCCGCAGATCGGTGAACGGTAACTCCACAGAGGCAGTGGCGCCACCCCGTCCCTTGGGTCAAACCACGGCTGATGGCGCTGACGATAGATAACTGACTTACGACACCATTGACAAAAGTGATCCACAAATCAACGTCGTCATTGCGGCGCACGCAACGGCGCAGCTAAGCTCACCTCAGTGGTCGTGGCCGAAAGCCATAGCGGTCTTTGGGCAAGCACAGCCAGAGTGTGTTCCAGGCAACAACGCCCCGGCCAACAGTTCCAAAATTAGTAACGGCGCTTTTTATCGAGCGTGTTGACCATGTCGTTTGGCCGCCCGGCGAGATACGCGTCTAAATTACCACAGAATATTTTGACAATCTTACGGTTCTCGCTGGGCGCCGTGCTGGCCGAATGGGGGCTGATCAGCACGTTGGGCAAGCTCCAAAGGGGCGACGAGTCCGGTAGCGGTTCAATTGTCGCCACATCGAGCCCGGCAAAGGAAATATGGCCGCTCCTAAGGTTGGTGATCAACGCGTCTTCGTCCACCACCAGTCCGCGTGCGATATTGATGAGCGCTACGCCCGGTCTCATGGCGGCGAAAGCGCGCGCGTCAATCAAGCGTTCGGTCTGGGGCGTATGTGGCAACGCAAGCACGACATAGTCTGCCTGGCCAAGCGCGTGATGCAGTTCGCTCGGCCCGTACACAGCGTCCGCGTTAAGTGCCGCCGCTCGATCCGGGCCCTTGTGATTGACTAGCGCGAGCACGTGCAGACCGAAAGCCTTCGCGACCTTGCCGATCTGAGCACCAACCTGCCCGGCCCCGATCACAAGTAGCGTCGCGCCGACAAGATCGCGACCGCAGTAACGCTCCCAGCGCCTGGCTTGCTGGCCGCTGATCATGCGCGGCAGGTCCTTGGCGTGGGCCAGCAAACACATCATGGCGAATTCGGCCAGGGCGTCCGCGTGAACGCCGCGCGCCGTCGTCACAATGAGGTCACTGTCGGCGAGTCCAAGGCCATGCACCATGGTACCGACGCCGGAACTCGTGGTCTGTACCCAGCGCACCAGCGGTGCCAGCACCAAGCCGCCACCCTTGGCTGGCGCGCCAGACGGAAAGTCCCACAATATGGTGGCGCGAGCCAAATGCGCACGCCAGCGCTTTTCTTGCTCGGGCGTGCGGGCAAAACCATCAATACCCTTGTGATCGCCCTGATAACGGGTTGGAGGAAACAGGTCTGGGTCGTAGATCAGTTCCGCGCGGGTACCACACGCGGATCGGATCAGTTCCGCATTCTCCGCTTCAAGTGGCGAGGTGATGAAAACAATCTCACTGGGCGAAGCTTGCATCTTTGGGTTCCCGGAAGTTGTCATTTGGTAGCGCCAACGGTTTTGGCGAATCAGCAAGTATCACTCGCACAACGGCGCACTGTAGGACATAATTGCTTTGCAGGTAACAGAAGATTTCATGGCTACTGTGTCAGTCGACCTGCGCAGCCATCACATTATTCATCAGTTGTGATGGACTTGAATCGGATCATTGCGGCGTAAAAATCAAAGCAGCTCACTGTCTTACAGGGTGGCTGTAGTCGTCGTTCATCGGCAGCTTCGGTCATGGCGCAGCGCGGTGAACACTCAGGGGTTCAACATGTTTGACAACCGGCGCCGGGCGCTACTCTTTGAATGTCAGAGCAGCGCAGGTGCGATACAAGGAGAAAATGAATGAACAGGCGGATCAATTTCATCGGCGCCAGCCTAATCACATTGTGCGCGATGCTTGCCATGCCGGCCATGGCGCAGCAGCCAAAGCCGCAATATGGTGGCGAGCTGGTGCTGACCGGGCAACTCGACAAGACGATGTTCCCCGGTCGAAACACCGACGCACAAGGCATGGATGTTTACCTCAACTCCTGCGAGACGCTGGTTGAGCTAACGGCGGAACGGGAAATTCGCCCGCTGCTTGCTGAAAGCTGGAGCGCCTCCGCAGACAGAAAAACCATGACCTTCAAGTTGCGTCAAGGCGTGAAGTTCCATGACGGAACAGCGTTCAATGCTGAAGCGGTGGCCGCCGTCTTCAATGAGGCGCTGGCCAAGAAATTCCTCTATGTAAGCCTGCTTGAAGGGCTACAAAAAGTTGTCGCGGACAACGAATTTCAAGTCTCATTCCAAATGTCGGCGCCGTCGGCTGCACTGCTTCCCAATCTCGCCTACCGAACCATGTGCATCTTCAGTCCGACTGCCTACAAGGCCAAGGGTGAAGAAGGGCTGGGTAGCAACATCGTGGGCACCGGTCCATTTGTCCAGACGGAATACACAAAGGGCGTTTCCGTGCTGTTCAAGCGAAACGACAAGTATTGGCAAAAGGGCAAGCCTTATCTTGACAGCATTCGAATCCTTTTCGTGCCCGACGCGACGACGCGCTTGGCTATGCTGGAAAGCGGCGACGTCGACAGGGTGGCTGGCGTTCCGAGTTTTGAGGTGCCACGATTGACAAAGGAAAAGACGATCTCGCTGCGGACCATTTCGAGCCTGCAGCAGCACTATGTGGTCATCAACAACCAGGCGAAGCCGCTCGACGACCCGAAGTTGCGGCAGGCGCTCAACTACGCAACCGACAAGGCGGGCATTATCAAGTCGGTCTTTGCTGGAACCGGCGCGACCCTGTCCAGGGCACCCACCCTGTCGCCTGGCGTGTTCGGCTTCGCCGACATGCGCGAACCTGGCAAGGATACGATCTTTCCGTTCGACCTTGCGAGGGCGCGCAGCATGCTCAAGGAGGCTGGTTACGAGGACCGGAACGGCGACGGTTTTGTCGAGGACGCCCAGGGCAAGGTACTGTCGCTGAAACTGTACGGACGCAAAGCTGGCGTCGGCGACTATGAGATCGCCCAGTTAATGAAAACATTCCTTGAAAAACTCGGTATCAAGATCGAGCTGGTCGTACTCGAGAGCGCGACGTTCAGCGCCGCGCTTTCGGTTGGCCCTAAAGATGCGAAGTACGACCTTGCAATTCTTTCTTGGACTGTTCCGACCGCCGATCCAGATGAACCGATGATGTACATGACACACACGAAGGCGTGGAAACCGGCTGGCGCAAACCGCATGTTCTTCTCCAATCCGGAGACCGACCGCCTGGCTGAACTGGCCCATGTCGAAAGTGATCCGGTCAAACGCGCGGCAGTGGTGCGCCTGTGGATGGCGGAGTTGCTCAAGCTGGCGCCTGTGATCTATCTCCCGACGCTCAACCTCACCGATGCGACGCGCTCCTATGTGTATGGCGGTGTGTACCTGCCAGCGAACGTCTATGACGGCACCTCAGCCTGGATCGACCAGACCGAGCGTAAGCGGCAGGGAATAAACCGCTGACAGGCAGGACAACCGTGATCCCTGGCCCGCTGGCTTGACCTATAGGAGCCGAAGATCCATGTTGAGGATGTGTGCCAACCGGCTGGTGTTCATGGTCGTTGCAGGCTTGCTGTTATTGACGTTTTTGTTCGGCCTTTTCCATGTCATACCGGGGGATCCGGCACGCTTGATTGCGGGTGACAGCGCTCCTGAGGAACTTGTCGCCAGCATTCGCAATGCCTACGGTTTGGACCTGCCCCTTGGCGTGCAATATGTCGCCTATATGGGCAAGGTGCTCACCGGAGACTTCGGCGTCTCGAACTTCTCGCGGCAACCGGTACTCTCGATTGTCGGCCCGCGCCTGCTCAATACGGCTGCTCTTGCCGCGTGGGCAATGCTGTTCGCCATGGTGGTGAGTTTGATCCTGGGCTCCATTTCGGCCATGTATTGGAGCGGACCCCTCGACAAAAGTGTATCGATTGTTTCGCTTATCGGCATCTGCACACCGATCTTCGTCACTGGCATAGTCGCGATCTATTTTTTTGGAGTGTATCTGCGGTGGCTGCCGATCGGTGGCATGACAACATGGCGACACTACATCATGCCCGTACTGATCTTGGGCTTCGCGCAGGCGGCAGGATTTACACGTATGGTGCGGGCCTGCATGATCGAGGCGCTCGGCCGGGATTTCATAGTCACCGCGCGCGCAAAGGGTGTGCCGCAACATACCATCGTCTTCAAGCATGCGCTGCGCAACGCGCTGCTGCCCATCATGACCTTCTTCGGGCTCGGGCTGGGCAGCATGCTCGGCGGGGCCGCAGTCGCGGAGTCGATCTTCAACTGGCCTGGACTGGGACGGCTGATGGTGGACTCGATTCTTACCCGCGATCTGCCCCTCACCCAAGGCTGCATCTTCTTCTTTGCCATGATCTTTGTCCTGGTAAATCTGGTTGTCGACCTGCTTTACCGGTGGGTGGACCCAAGGCTGTCCCATGACTGATCGAATCTCATTGATTAACCGGACAGGCCACTGATGAATTTGCTCAAGCTTTATGCGCGCGATCGTATTGGCCTATTTTTCGGCGTTGTTTTTGTCGCGTTTTATGTCGTCGCCTTGTTCGCCCCATGGATCGTGCCCACCGATCCGCTTGAGATGAGTCTGGGCGAGGGATTGCTGCCACCATCGATCACCCACTGGTTTGGCACCGATCAGTTTGGCCGGGACACCCTGTCACGCGTCATACTGGCGACCCGGGTCACGCTGCAAATCACAACGTCTGCCCTGCTGTTTGCGCTGCTTCTGGGTGTCCCGCTCGGCATGGCAGTTGGTTATGGCGGCGGGCTCGGAGACGCCATTGTGATGCGGTTGACTGACATGATGCTGATTTTCCCCACCATCATGATCGCGATAGTGATCGTCGTTGTGGTTGGTCCGTCCGAGAAGGGTGTTGTCATCGCTCTGGGCCTGTCGCAACTGCCGAATTTTGTCCGAATCGCGCGCAGCGCCACCTTGGCCGTACGCCAGGAGTCTTATGTCGAAGCGGCGATTGCAGCGGGCGCGAGCTGGCACAATATTTTGTTGCGCCATGTTTTGCACAACATCGCGGCGCCAGTGATTGTCAAAGCCACGATTGCCTTGCCCGGTTTTGTCATCGGCGCCTCGTCGCTCAGTTATCTTGGCCTTGGTGTTCAGCCACCAATGCCCGAATGGGGTCAGATGCTCAATGAAGCCAAAAACTTCATGACCCGTGCACCTTACCTGATCGCCGGCCCGGCGTTGGCGCTTTCCTTGTTCGTGCTGGCCGCCAATCTGGTGGGCGACAGCCTCAACGAGGCACTAGACCCCAAGCTTCGAAGCCGGCGGTCACTGCCGGTCAAGATGATGCGTCGACGCATGGTCAGCGCGCCATGACCGCAGTGCTGGAGGTCAAGGATCTGAGGGTCAATTTCATGACCGCTTCTGGCATCGCCCGTGCCGTCGATGGCGTCAGTTTCTCGATTGCGCCGTCGCGCACACTCGGCGTCGTGGGTGAAAGTGGTTGCGGCAAATCAGTCACATCGCGCGCTATTTTGCATCTGATCGAACCGCCGGGATGGATCGAGTCTGGAGAAATACTGTTTCAGTCTGCGGACGGGCCGGTAGATCTGCTCAAGCTGCCAGAAGGTGGTAAACGTCTTAACGCGATTCGTGGCAACGAAATCGCCATGATCTTCCAGGAACCCATGACCGCACTCAATCCAGTGCTGACCATCGGCGACCAGATTTGTGAGTCCTTGCTAATCCACCGCAAAATATCTCGCAAACAAGCCAAGGAGCTCGCGATCGCCGGATTGGCGGCTGTGGGTATCGCTGCACCACACCAGCGCTTCGACGAGTACACGAGCAACCTTTCCGGAGGCATGCGACAGCGAGCGATGATTGCCATGGCGCTCATCTGCAACCCGTCACTCTTGATCGCCGACGAGCCGACCACCGCGCTGGATGTGACGATCCAGGCGCAAGTGCTGGATCTGATGAACGATCTGCGCCGTGATTTCTCGGGCTCGATCATGTTCATCACACACGATCTTGGGGTTGTTGCTCAATCCGCAGACGACGTGATCATCATGTACCGCGGCGCCATCGTCGAACAGGCACCGGTGCGGGACATCTTTCGTTCGCCACTGCATCCCTACACCAGGGGTCTCCTTAGATCCGTTCCTTCAATTACTACACGGTCGCGCGGACGCCTCGAAACCATTGAAGGCGCGGTGCCACGGCCCACTGAAGTTATCGATGGATGCGCCTTCGCGCCCCGGTGCGCGCAGGCGCTGCCAGTCTGCCGTACCGCGGAGCCGGCTTCGGTGCAGGTTGCCCCAGACCGGAAAGTCGCATGTTTTCTGCACCATTCGATCGTGAAACTGTCCAACCATGCTGCCTGACGAACTGCTACTCGAAGCACGCGGGCTTCAAAAACACTTTCCTGTCCGCCAGGGTTGGATGCAACGCGTTGTTGGCCACGTCAAAGCCGTCGATGGCGTTGATCTCAGTGTCAAGCGCGGTGAGACTCTGGGACTGGTGGGCGAAAGCGGCTCTGGAAAGAGCACAACCGGCCGCGCGTTGTTGCGCTTGTTGCCGCCAACGGCTGGTGAAGTCCGGTTTCGCAGTCGCGCGCTGGCCAGGGACGGTGACGCAGACACCATGGTCAGTGTCACAGATTTGAATCGACGCGATATGAAAGTACTGCGGCAGGACATGCAGTTCATCTTTCAGGATCCGTATTCTTCGCTCGACCCGCGTATGCCAATCGGGGAAATAGTGGCGGAGCCGCTGCGGGTGCGTGGCATCCTGAATCGCGGAGAACGTGAGGATCGGGTGGCAGTGCTGCTCAAAGCCGTCGGGCTTGCCGCCGAATACGCAAAACGCTTTCCGCATGAGTTGTCGGGCGGTCAACGGCAACGCATTGGCATTGCACGTGCGCTCGCACTCAATCCGAGCTTCATCGTCGCAGACGAGCCAGTCTCGGCGCTCGACGTGTCGACCCAGGCGCAAGTGGTGAACCTGCTGCAGGACCTGCAGGCAGAGCTTGGTCTTGCCTATCTTTTCATCGCGCATGACCTGTCGATAGTGCGTCATATCAGCAATCGCGTCGCGGTAATGTATCTTGGCAAGATCGTCGAGATAGCTGATGTTGAAGATCTGTTCCTGAATCCAAAACACCCATATACAGAGGCACTGCTGTCTGCGATCCCGGTCGCCGATCCAGATTTTGTTGGTGTTCTTGCAACTTGTCGGCGTTTTGAAACCACGTCAGTTGATCGAAGGTTGGCGAGTCGCC
>RFWA01000122.1 GCA_009922295.1 Betaproteobacteria bacterium | reverse complement strand
TACGGCTATGGCCTGTCCACCAGCCTGTTCCAGCTGGCGCACGCCTACAGCGTGTTTGGTCGTGACGGGGAACTGGTGCCCGTCACCATGATCAAGACCGCTCAGCCCGCCGCTGGCGTGCGGGTGATGGAGACGGGGCACGCCAATGCTGTGCTCAATATGCTGCACATGGTCACTGGCCCAGGCGGCACAGCACCCAAGGCGCAGACCATGGGCTACTCCGTGGGTGGAAAGACTGGTACTGCACACAAGGTTGAGGGTCGTGGCTACGCGGACAAAAAATACCGTGGCTTCTTTGTCGGCCTGGCGCCGATCGACAAACCGCGCATCGTGGTGGCCGTGATGATTGACGAGCCTACGGCTGGCAAGTACTTTGGCGGCGACGTGGCCGCCCCGGTGTTCAGCGAAACCGTGCAGCAGACGCTTCGGCTGCTGGGTATCCAGCCCGACATGAACGTCAAGCCGCAGATCGTGACGCAAGCTGAGCCGGAGAGCTTCTGATGCAACTGCTGCATTCGCCCGTTGAAGCCGCCCGCTGGCTGCGCACGCGCGTGGGCGGCACCCTGTGCACCGACAGTCGTCGGGTGAGGGCGGGGGACGGCTTCATCGCCTGGCCCGGCGCAGCCAGCGACGCCCGCCGCTATGTGCCCGAGGTGCTGGCACGCGGTGCGGCGGCCTGCCTGGTGGAGTGGCAGGGGGTCGAGGCCTTTGGTTTTGACGACGCCCGTGTGGCGGCTTGCACCACACTCAAAGCCAACAGCGGGCCCATTGCCGCAGCCTACTTCGACGAACCCTCTCAGCACTTGGCTGTGCTGGCCGTGACCGGCACCAACGGCAAGACCTCCACCGCCTGGTGGTTGGCGCAAGCGCTATCAAATTTAAAGCAAGAAAGTGCCATTCCATGCGGCTTGATCGGCACTTTGGGCCTGGGTCGGGTGCCCTCGCCCGGGGCATCCGCAGGACATGACGGCATCGTCGCCACCGGCTTGACCACGCCCGACCCGGTGCTGCTGCAACAAACCCTTCGCCACTTTGTCGACGCGGGGCTAAAGGCTTGCGCCATTGAAGCCTCGTCCATCGGACTGGCCGAGCAGCGGCTGGCCGGTACCCGGGTGGACACCGCCATCTTCACCAACTTCACCCAGGACCACCTGGACTACCACGGCAGCATGGCCGCTTATTGGGACGCCAAGGCTGCCCTGTTTCGCTGGCCCGGGCTGAGGGCGGCGGTGATCAACATCGACGATTCAAAGGGCGCTGCGTTGGCGCTTGAGCTGGCCCGTCAGGGTCTTGCGCTCTGGACCGTGTCATGCGTCGACGGCCCGGCCAAGCTGCGCGCAACCGACATCGAGCAGGGAGCGCAGGGCCTTTGCTTCACCGTGCGCGAAGGCAAGGCGCAGCACCGTTTGAACACGGCGCTGATCGGACATTACAACGTGGCCAATCTGCTCGGCGTGATGGCGACCCTGCGGGCTTTGGGCGTGACCTTGAACGATGTGGTGGCAAGCTGCGACAACCTAAGCCCGGTGCCGGGCCGGATGGAATGCCTGAGTGCGCCGGGTCAGGCACTTGCTGTGGTGGACTACGCCCACACCCCTGATGCCTTGGCCAAGGCCTTGCTGGCCTTGCGCCCGTTGGCCCGGGCTCGGAGTGGGCGACTGTGGTGCCTGTTTGGCTGTGGCGGTGACCGGGATAACAGCAAACGCCCGATGATGGGGGCGGTGGCCGCCGCCCATGCGGACCGGGTTGTGCTGACCAGCGACAACCCGCGCAGCGAATCGCCGCAAGCTATTCTGGCGCAGATTCTGCCGGCGCTTGGCGGCCAGACCGGGATCGTGGTCGAGCCTGACCGGGCCCTGGCGATCAGGCACGCCTTAGGCTTGGCAGCGCCCCAGGATGTGGTGCTGATTGCCGGTAAAGGCCATGAGGATTACCAGGAGGTGGCCGGGCAGCGTCTGCCGTTCTCCGATGCAGCCCAGGTGCGCGCCGCCTGGCAGCAGACCCATGAAGGAGCCCAGGCATGAGCCCCATGTTCAGCCTGGCCCAAGCTCTGGCCTGGTTGCCTGGCGCCCGATTGGCCGGCGGCGGCGAAGTGACAGTGCAACGCGTGCACACCGACACCCGCAGCCTTCAGCCCGGCGACTTGTTTGTTGCGCTGCGCGGCGAGCGATTTGATGCCCATGACTTTTTGGCCCAGGCCCGTGCCAGCGGCGCGGTAGCTGCGCTGTGTGAGTTTGGCGCGGCAGATCGGCTGGCAGCGGCTGGCCTGCCTGGGCTGCTGGTGCCTGACACCCGGCAGGCGCTGGCAGCGTTGGCCAGCGCTTGGCGCGCCCAATTCAGCCTGCCATTGATTGCAGTGACCGGTAGCAACGGCAAGACCACGGTCACGCAAATGCTGGCCGCCATCCTGCGCGCCTGGAAGCCAGAGTCTTACCTGGCCACCCAGGGCAACCTGAACAACGACATCGGCGTGCCGCTGACGCTGCTGCGCTTGCGCGCGCATCACGAGGTGGCCGCGCTGGAACTGGGCATGAACCACCCCGGCGAGATCGCCGTGTTGGCAGCACTGGCCCGGCCAACGGTCGCGCTGGTCAACAACGCACAGCGTGAGCACCTGGAGTTCATGGCCACAGTGGCGGCGGTGGCCCGGGAAAACGGCTCAGTGATTCATGCCTTGCCGACCAACGGGCTGGCGGTGTTCCCGGCGCAGGATGCCTACAGCCCCTTGTGGGCCGGGCTGGCTGGGGCACGCACGGTGCTGCGCTTTGACGGTCATGTTGGCGCGAATAGCACCAGTACGGCTGCCGATGTGCGCTGCATCGGCGCGCAGTGGTCAGGTGCGGCCTGGCAGGTCACGGTACAGACGCCTGCCGGGCCGTTGCAGTACCCGCTGCACATTGCCGGGCGCCACAACGTGACCAACTCTCTGGCGGCCGTGGCCTGCGCCTGCGCGGTAGGCGTGCCTTTGGGGGCCATGGCGCAGGGCTTGGCCGCTTTCGAGCCCGTCAAGGGCCGCTCCCGCGCTCGCCAACTCAGCGTCGCCGGTCACGCGGTGACCTTGGTGGACGACAGCTACAACGCCAACCCGGATTCGGTGCAGGCCGCCATTGAGGTGCTAAGCGCACTGCCTGCGCCGCGACTCTTGGTGCTGGGCGACATGGGCGAGGTCGGCGACGAGGGTCCGCTGTTCCATGCCCAGGCTGGCGCGATGGCGCAGAAGCTGGGCATTGAGCAGGTATTTACGCTGGGCGCCCTGGCACGCCACGCCGCGGTGAGCGTCAGCAGCAGCCGCCACTTTGACGACATGACGACGCTGCAAGCCGCTGTGCTGCTCGAACTGCCGCGGCTGGGCAGCTTGCTGGTCAAGGGCGCCCGCTTCATGAAGATGGAGCAGGTGATCACGGTCCTTGAGGCCTCTGTGCAACCCCAAGAGGCAGCGCACGATGCGGTTTAGCCAGCCTACAAGGACACTGTCATGCTTTTGAGCCTGGCCCAGTGGCTGCAGTCGCTCTCGCCCGAGTTGGGTTTCTTCCGGGTGTTCCAGTACCTGACCTTTCGTGCCGTCATGGCGGCCCTGACGGCGCTGCTGATGGGCCTGGCGGCCGGACCTTGGGTGATCCGCCGTCTGACGGCACTCAAAATCGGCCAGCCAATCCGGGGTTACGGCGTGGCCTCCCATTTGAGCAAGAGTGGCACGCCCACCATGGGCGGCGTGCTGATCTTGCTGTGCATCGCGGTCTCGACGCTGCTCTGGTTCGACCTGAGCAACCGCTTTGTCTGGATCGTGCTGCTGGTCATGCTGGGCTTCGGCGCGATCGGCTGGGCTGACGACTGGCGCAAGGTGGTGCACAAGGACCCGGAGGGCATGCGCTCGCGCGACAAATACATGTGGCAGTCGGTGATCGGGCTGGTGGCGGCGCTCTACCTGGTGTTCAGCATCTCGGAGAACTCCAACCTGCGGGTGCTTGAGCTTTTTTTCCGCTGGGTACAGTCAGGCTTTGACCTGAACCTGCCGCCCAAGGCCGGCCTGCTGCTGCCGTTCTTCAAGGAAATCAGCTATCCCCTAGGGGTATTGGGCTTTGTCGTCATGACCTATTTGGTTATCGTCGGCTCCAGCAACGCGGTCAATCTGACCGACGGGCTCGATGGCCTGGCCATCATGCCGGTGGTGATGGTGGGCTCGGCGCTGGGGGTGTTCGCCTACGTCACCGGCAGCGCGGTCTACTCCAAATACCTGTTTTTTCCTCACATTCCAGGCTCCGGCGAACTGATGATTTTTTGTGCGGCCATGGCTGGCGCGGGGCTGGCCTTTTTGTGGTTCAACACCCACCCGGCGCAGGTCTTCATGGGTGATGTCGGTGCGCTGGCCTTGGGTGCGGCGCTGGGCACCGTTGCGGTCATCGTGCGCCAGGAAATCGTGCTGGCCATCATGGGTGGCGTATTTGTGGTCGAGGCCCTCTCGGTGATGCTGCAGGTCACTTACTTCAAATACACGAGGCGCAAGTACGGTGAGGGCCGGCGTATCCTGAAGATGGCCCCGCTGCACCACCATTTTGAGAAAAGCGGATGGAAAGAGACGCAGGTGGTGGTGCGCTTCTGGATCATCACCATGCTGCTGTGCCTGGTGGGCCTGTCCACCCTGAAGCTGAGGTAAGCGGTGCTGCATCTGCAAGACCAACATGTGCTGATCCTGGGCCTGGGTGCGTCCGGGCTGGCGATGGCGCGTTGGTGCGCACGAGCGGGCGCACAGTTGACTGTGGCCGACACCCGCATTGACCCGCCGGGGCTGTCAGCGCTGCAGCAGGAATGGCCGGATGTGAACTTTGTCAGCGGGCCGCTGAGCGCCGACTTGGTGACGGGTACCCCAGTGCGCGCGGTACTCCGCAGCCCAGGCCTGTCACCAGCCGATGCTGCTCCTGTTTTAGAAGCAACAAAGGCAAGCGGGCTGTGGCTTGGCGGCGAATTAGACCTGTTTTCCCAAGCGCTTGGCAGCCTGCGGACCGAGCGCGGCTATGCGCCCCAGGTCCTGGCCGTGACCGGCACCAACGGCAAAACCACGGTCACTGCGCTGACGGGACAACTGGTGGCGCGGGCCGGCAAAACTGTGGCGGTGGCTGGCAACATCGGGCCAACCCTGCTGGACACCTTGACCCAGCGGCTGGCGGAGGAGTCTTTGCCCGAGGTCTGGGTACTGGAGCTGTCAAGCTTCCAGCTCGATGCCAGCACTGGCTTTGAGCCCCAAGCAGCCGTGGTGCTGAACCTGAGCCAAGACCACCTGGACTGGCACGGCAGCATGGCCGCCTACGCCGGCGCCAAGGCTCGGGTGTTTGGCCAGCAGGCACTGATGGTCCTTAATCGCGACGACCCGCTGGTGATGGCCTTGTTGCCCGAACCGACCCGGGCCCGGCTGCAGCGCCCTCAGTGGCGTGACTACATCACCTTTGGCGGTGACCTGCCGCAGCGCCCCGGTGACTTCGGTATCGAAGAAGTCAATGGCATGGCCTGGTTGGTGCGCGCGCTGGAGGCTGATGAGACCCTCAAGCCGCGCAAAGGCGAAATTCTGGAACTTCACCTGCAACGGCTGATGCCAGCCGCCGCACTGCGTATCCGTGGCCGGCACAACGCTTTGAATGCCTTGGCCGCCTTGGCATTGAGCCAGGCTGCCGGGTGCGCGTTGGGACCGCTGCTGTATGGGCTGCGCGAATACCGTGGCGAGCCGCACCGGGTAGAGGCGGTCGCCATCGTGCAAGAGGTCACGTATTTTGACGACAGCAAGGGTACCAACGTGGGCGCCACAGTGGCTGCCCTGAATGGGCTGGGGCAGGAGCAGCGCCTCATTGCAATTTTGGGCGGCGTCGGCAAGGGGCAGGACTTTACCCCTCTGGCCGAGCCAGTGGCCCGACATGCACGCGCGGTGGTCTTGATCGGTCGCGACGCGCCACTCATCCATGCTGCCCTGGCGCAAACCGGCGTGCCCTTGCTTGAGGCCAGTTCCATGGCCGATGCAGTGGCCCGTGCGGCCGGCCTGGCCCATGCCGGCGACGCGGTGCTGATGTCGCCCGCCTGCGCAAGCTTTGACATGTTTGACAACTACGAGCACCGGGCCCACGCCTTTGTTGCCGCAGTCCAAGTACTGGCTGAAGAGGCCGGTGTGATGAGCCTGGGAGCTGCAGCATGAGTGCAGCAAACGGCCGGCTGCAGGGGTGGATTGGGCGTCTGCGTAAGCCGGCTGCTGATGTGTTGCCGGTGCGTCTGAGTGGGACGAGCCGCATGGACACCGTCAACCTACCCAGCACGGTGAGCGGGGTCGACCAGGCCTTGGTCTGGGTCACGGTAACCCTCATGCTGTGGGGCTTGGTGATGGTGTACTCGGCCTCGATTGCCATGCCGGACAACCCCCGTTTTGGTCGCTACACGCACAGCTATTTCCTGACGCGCCATGTCATGTGGCTGGCATTGGCCGTCATAGCCGCCTTGGTGGCGTTCCAGGTGCCGGTGGCGCGCTGGGAAAAGTCGGCGCGCTGGCTGTTCGTGGTCTCACTGGTGCTGCTGGCGGTGGTGCTGATACCTTATGTGGGCAAGGTGGTCTATGGCGCGCGGCGCTGGATCGCGCTGGGGCCGGTCGGCTTTCAGCCGTCGGAGCTGGCTAAATTCGCCGTGCTGCTGTATGCCGCCGACTACATGGTGCGCAAGATGGAGGTAAAAGACCGCTTCCTGCGCCACGTGACGCCCATGGGTGCTGCGGTGGCGCTGGTAGGGGTGCTGCTGCTGGCTGAGCCCGACATGGGGGCCTTCATGGTGATCGCCGTGATCGCCATGGGCATCCTGTTCCTGGGTGGCGTCAATGCGCGCATGTTCTTCCTGATCGCATTGGTGCTGCTGGTGGCCTTTGGCCTGATGATCGCCTTGAGCGATTGGCGGCGTGAACGCATTTTTGCTTATCTGGACCCGTGGAGCGGAAAGAATGCCTTGGCCAAGGGGTATCAGCTGACGCATTCCTTGATTGCCATCGGTCGTGGCGAGATCTTTGGTGTGGGACTGGGCGGCAGCGTCGAGAAATTGCACTGGCTGCCAGAGGCGCATACCGACTTTCTGTTGGCGGTGATTGGCGAGGAGTTTGGCCTTGTGGGGGTGCTGTGCGTCATTGGGCTGTTCCTGTGGCTGACCCGGCGCATCATGCACATTGGTCGCCAGTCGATCGCGCTGGACCGGGTGTTTGCCGGGTTGGTGGCCC
>RFWA01000121.1 GCA_009922295.1 Betaproteobacteria bacterium | reverse complement strand
GACCAGGGGCTGGTGGTGCCTGCCGAGCAGGCTGCCATGTCCTGGGAACTGGGTGCCTACGAGTTCGACTTGTACAAACCACGGCGCCGTGCTGCCGCCCAATTGCTGCTGGCCCCCGGCCCGGACGCCCAGCGTGGCGTTGCGCTGGCCACCGCCATGGCGGCCACGCGGGATCTGGTCAACACACCGGCCGAACACATGGGGCCGGAAGAACTCGCCGCCGCCGCGCAGATGTTAGCCAAGCAACACGGCGCAAAATTCCGCCAAGTGGTGGGCGAGGCGCTGCTGAAGAAGAACTTCCCCGCCATCCACGCTGTCGGACGCGCCAGCACCCGGGCCCCGCGCCTGGTCGAGCTGACCTGGGGCAAGGCCCGGGACCCCCTGCTCTGCCTGGTCGGCAAGGGGGTGTGTTTCGACAGTGGTGGCCTGGACATCAAGGGCGCCGAGGGCATGCGCCAGATGAAAAAAGACATGGGTGGTGCAGCCAACGCACTCGGGCTCGCCGCGCTGGTGATGGCGCTCAAATTGCCCGTGCGCCTGCAGGTGCTGCTGCCCACGGTAGAGAATGCCATCGCCGGTAACGCCTATCGGCCAGGGGATGTGTTCAAGACCCGCCAGGGCCTGCACATCGAAATCGGCAACACCGACGCAGAGGGCCGGGTCATTTTGTGTGACGCGCTGGCGTATGCCTGTGAAGGCAAGCCGGCCCTGGTCATCGACCTGGCCACGCTGACAGGCGCGGCACGGGTGGCACTGGGCCCCCAACTGCCGGCCTTGTTCTGCCGCAACATGGCCACCGCGCGCCAGTTGGTCGACCTGGGCCTGCAACTGGATGACCCGCTGTGGCACATGCCACTGTGGGCGCCCTACCGGGCTGGTATCGAGAGCCCCATCGGCGACATCGTCAACACCGGCCGCAACGCCATGGCCGGGGCCATCAATGCGGCCCTATTCCTGGAGTATTTCGTGCCCGAGTCGCAAGACTGGCTGCATATTGACCTGTTCGCCTGGAACGACGGCGCGCGCGCCGGTCGGCCCGTGGGGGGCGAGGCGCAGACCATCCGCACCTTGCTGGCTTACCTGGAGCAACGCTTCGCGTCCGGTACAGCGACCAGTAACAAGGTAGGGAAGGCAGTCCCAAGCCATCTTGTTCGACCGATTTGACGGAGACCGCCTAACTCTACTCTGGCTTCGCCCCAGAGAACCTTACTACTTTGCCCCAGCGCTCGATCTCTGTTTGCACAAAGCGAGAAAACTCGTCAGCTGGATTACCCACAGCGGTTGCGCCATCGGCTTCTATCCTTCGGCGCACCTCGGCGCTCTGAACGGCCTGGCGGGCGGCATCGGTCAATCGGCGGCTGAGGGTTGGGTCCATGCGCCCAGGCGCAAACAAGCCAAACCATGCGCTCGACTCGTAACCAGGCAACACTTCGGCAATGGCTGGCACGTCTGGAAACTGCGGCAGGCGCTGCTTGCTGGTGACACCCAGGGCCTTAAGGCGACCGGCACGGATATTGGGCAGGGTGTTGACCAAGGGCGCAAACATCAGATCAACCTGGCCAGCGATGACATCCTGAACCGCAGGGGCCGTGCCCCGGTACGGGATATTCACAATGAACAGGCCCGACTGCATCTTGAACAGGTCCCCGGCCAGGTGCAGCGATGAGCCAACGCCCCCGATGGCGAAATTGAGTTTTCCAGGTCGGGTTTTGGCATAGTCGATCAGTTCTTTGACGTCCTTGACCGGTACCGAGGGGTGGGCCACCAGCACCGACGGCTGCGTCGCCACGCAGGTCAGTGCCGTGAAGTCTTTGACCGGGTCAAAGGGCAAAGACGGGTAGAGCGACGCATTGATCGCGTGACTGGTAAAGCTCATGAGCAGGGTGTTGCCGTCGGGCGGCGCCTTGGCGACCAGATCGGCCGCGAGGTTCCCGCCCGCGCCGGCACGGTTTTCGACGATCACTTGGCGCCCGAGCAGCCGGCCCATTTCAACGCCGACGGCACGGGCCAAGGTGTCGGTCGATCCACCCGGTGAGGCACCCACCAGGATACGCATGGGCACGCCGGCGGAGGGCTGCGCCCAGGCCCTTAGACCAATGCCGTACGCGCCAAGGAGCGCCGCGCTGTGACCGAGCCACTTTCGTCGGGTCGGGGGACGTTGAATATCGAAGTTCATGACAAGTGCTCCATCAAACAGCAAGCGCTGCCAACCGCTGCAACAGCGCCTGCTCGCGTGCGTAGGGCCTCGGTGCCAGCGCGGCCTGAGCCAGCCACCAGCGGTGATAGTGCTGCAGCATATCGGGCAGGCTTGTGCGAGCTTCGAAGCCGGTGAGGCGGCAAAGCTTGTCGGCACTGGCATAGAAATGAAAGTGGGGAAACGGAAAGCTCAGGTTACGAAGGTCGAAGTCCTGCATCACATAACCAAGCTCCGCCAGCGGAACAGTGCGCATGTCGGCCGGCTGGCCGGCCACCGCAGCGCAGGCCTCCACAAAGCCGCGCGCCGTCGTAGCCTGTGGCAAGACGATGTTGAAGGCCTGGCGATCTACCCTCGCATCGGCAGCCATCAGGGCCAGCAGTGCCTGCGCTACATCGCCGGCGTAGACGAAGGAGTAAAGGGCATTGCCGCCATTGGTCAGCAGGATGGGCTGCTTAGCATGCAGGCGGCTGAAGACGAAGGATTCGCGGTCTTCGTAGTTCTCCGGTCCGAGCACAAAGGGCAGCCGGCAGGCCACGGCCTGGAATGCGCCGCGCTGGCTAAATTCAACCAACAGCTGCTCGGATCGAATTTTCTCCGCAGCGTAGGCCTCGTGCAGGTGCGGCGGCCCGACAGGCCCGTCCTCGGTGAGTGGAAAGTTTTGACTTTCCGAATAGACCGCGCAGCTCGAGATAAAGATGTAGCGCCCGATCCGTCCAGCGAACCTGGCGCCTGCCTCAGCCACCCACTGCGATGAGTAGGCCGAAAAATCGATCACCACATCGACATGCCGTTCCGACAAAACGTCCAGCGCGCCTGGCAGACTGCGGTCACAGACCAGCGTTGTCACACCGGGCTCTGGGGGGCGGCTGCCACGGTTGGCCACTGTCACCTCGTGGCCAGCTGCAAGCATGGCCTGGATGGCATAGCGCCCCATGAAGCGCGTGCCACCAAAAATCAGCACCTGCATGTCTTTCTCCCCTATTTTTGGGCTTCACACCACGGCGCGACAGATACAGATAGGAAATTCAAGCCCATGAGGCCAAGTATCGTCCCTTGGTAGAGCCCTCAATCCACGTAGAAACCCTCGCCGCGCCCGCAGTTAGGCCGAGCCTGGTCGATCCATCGCCAGAACGCGCTGTTCACAAGAGGGATTACCGGTGCGCCTGATATGACGGACGCATAGCTACGCTGCAGCGAGTCTGAGCCACCGTTTTGGCAAAACCCCAAGTCCAGGCAAAACCCCAAGTCCAGCCAGGTCACCAGTTGATGCGCTGATCAACCTCGTAGTCGGGGGCCGCTTGCGCTGCCAGATCCCAATCGGGCTCAATGTGCACCCCATCATCCGACTGCGCATCGCAGTCATCCCACAGCGGCGGCCCGCGCGCCGGGGTTATGTGTGGTGGCTGCGAGTCGACACCGATGTGCTCCAGAATCCGTCTGATCTGCGTGCCCTCGGTAATGAACGCAATCAGGCGCATCTGCCCCCCGCACAGCGGGCACAGCAGCGGGAAGACTTCGTAGATTCTGGCGATCAACACCGCCCACAGGTAGTGCGCCGGTGCGCGCTTGGGCGGCGCAGGCTCGGGCGCAAGTGGGATTGCTTGGCCCAGCGGCACCACCCCAGGTGCGCCCTCGCCCGTGGTGGCTGGATCGGCCTGAACGACAACTGTCGGCTGTGCCGGTGTCGCCGTTGTTGTTGCAGGTGGGTCTACTTCCGCGCCGGCGGCAAATCCGTGCAGCTGCCATGCGCTACCTCCGCCGCCATGCCAATGCTCTCGCCCAGCGTCGGGTGCGGATGAATCGTCTTGCCAATGTCCACCGCGTCCGCCCCCATCTCGATGGCCAGGGCGATCTCGCCGATCATGTCGCCGGCGTGGGTGCCGACCATGCCGCCGCCCAGAATCTTGCCGTGGCCATGGGCTTCGGGTGAGTCGTCAAATAGCAGCTTGGTGACGCCCTCATCCCGGCCGTTGGCGATAGCCCGGCCAGACGCCGCCCAGGGGAACAGGCCTTTTTTGACCTTGATGCCTTGGGCCTTGGCTTGGTCTTCGGTCAGGCCGACCCAGGCCACTTCGGGATCGGTGTAGGCCACGCTGGGGATGACGCGGGCGTTGAAGGCGGCGCTGGCAAGCTCTTTGTTGCCCTGCAGTTCACCGGCAATCACCTCGGCCGCCACATGGGCCTCGTGCACCGCCTTGTGCGCCAGCATGGGTTGGCCCACGATGTCGCCGATGGCGAAGATATGCGGCACATTGGTGCGCATCTGGATGTCCACCGGGATGAAGCCACGGTCTGTAACCGCCACGCCGGCCTTGTCGGCGGCGATCTTTTTGCCGTTGGGTGTGCGACCCACCGCTTGCAGCACCAGGTCATAGAGCTGCGGCTCGGGGGCTTTGCCGCCCTCCTCCGCTGCGGCAAATGTCACCTCAATGCCTTCTGGCAAGGCGCGGGCACCCACTGTTTTGGTCTTGAGCATGATGTTGTCAAAGCGCTTGGCGTTCATCTTTTGCCAAATTTTGACCAAATCACGGTCAGCGCCTTGCATCAGGCCGTCCATCATTTCCACCACGTCCAGTCGCGCGCCCAGCGTGCTGTAGACCGTGCCCATTTCCAGCCCGATGATGCCGCCGCCCAGAATCAGCATGCGTTTGGGCACTTCTTTGAGCGCCAGGGCGCCGGTGCTATCCACCACGCGCGGGTCATCCGGCATAAATGGCAAACGCACGGCTTGCGAGCCCGCGGCGATGATGGCGTTTTTGAACGCGATCACCTTTTTGACGCCGGTCTTTTCTTGCGCACTGCCGGTGGTTTCTTCTACTTCAACATGGTTAGCGCCCACAAAGGCGCCGCAGCCGCGCACCGTGGTCACCTTGCGCATCTTGGCCATGGCGGCCAGGCCGCCGGTGAGTTTGCCGATGACCTTGTCTTTGTGACCGCGCAGTTTGTCGATGTTGACCACCGGCGCGCCAAAGTCCACACCCAGGTCGGCCATATGGCTCACCTCGTCCATCACCGCAGCCACATGCAGCAGCGCCTTGGACGGGATGCAGCCCACATTCAGGCACACACCGCCCAGGCTGGCGTAGCGCTCCACCAGGATCACTTTCAGGCCGAGATCAGCGGCGCGGAAGGCCGCGCTGTAACCGCCAGGGCCGGCGCCCAGCACCAGCAGGTCACATTCCAGCTCCGCCGTGCCGGCAAAGCTGGCCGCCGCCGCAACTGGTACAGTGGCCGCCGTTGCTACGCTTTGTGTAGCAATCTCTGCTACAGCCACTTGGGCTGCAGCCGGTTTTGACTCTGAAGCCGGAGGGCTGGCCGCGGCGCCCTCGGCTTCCAACAACAGCACCAACGAGCCGTGCTTGACCTTGTCGCCCAGCTTGACCTTGAGCTCTTTGACCACCCCGCCCTGGCTGGCCGGGATTTCCATGGAGGCCTTGTCGCTCTCCACCGTGATCAGGCTTTGCTCGGCCTTGATGGTGTCGCCGGCCTTGACCAGCAGTTCAATAACGGTGACCTCGGCGAAATCGCCAATGTCAGGAACCTTGATGTCTACGATTGCCATGGGTATGGGCCTCGGGTTAGAGCAGAACCCGGCGGAAATCGCCCAGAATCTGGCCCAAATAGACGTTGAAGCGTGCAGCGGCAGCGCCGTCGATCACCCGGTGGTCCCAAGTGAGCGACAGCGGAAGCATCAGGCGCGGCTGGAAGGCCTTGCCGTCCCACACCGGCGCCATGGTGCTCTTGCACACACCCAAAATGGCCACTTCCGGCGCATTGATGATGGGCGTGAAGTAACGCCCGCCAATGCCGCCCAAGGACGAGATGGTGAAGCTGGCGCCCGACATTTCAGCCGGGCTGAGCTTGCCGTCACGGGCTTTTTTGGCCAGCTCGCCCATTTCCTGGCTGATCTGCAGGATGCCCTTCTGGTCGGCGTCCTTGATCACCGGCACCATCAGGCCGTTGGGCGTGTCGGCAGCAAACCCGATGTGGTAATACTGCTTGAAGATCAGCGCATCGCCGTCCAGGCTGCTGTTGAACTCGGGGTATTTCTTGAGCGCGGCCACACAGGCCTTGATCAGAAAGGCCAGCATGGTGACCTTGACGCCAGACTTCTCGTGCTCTTTGTTGGTGGCCAGACGGAAGGCCTCCAGGTCGGTGATGTCGGCGTCGTCATGGTTAGTCACAGCCGGGATCATCACTGCGTTGCGCAGCAGGTTGGCGCCGCTGATCTTCTTGATGCGGCTCATCTCCTTGCGCTCGATGGGTCCAAACTTGGCAAAGTCCACCTTGGGCCAGGGGATCAGGCCCAGGCCGGCGCCGTCGGTGGCGGCCACAGTCGCCGGCTTGGCCTGGGCCGCAATGGCCGCCGTCTGCACCGCGCCGCTCATGACCGATTGGGTGAAGGCCTGGACATCGGCCTCGGTGATGCGGCCCTTGGGGCCGCTGCCCTTGACCTCGGCCAGTGGCACGCCAAGCTCGCGCGCAAACTTGCGCACCGAGGGCGAGGCATGCGGCAGGCCCAACGACGATGCGCCAGGGGCGTGGGCCGCAGCGGCCGCTGCGGTGCCAGGCAATGCCACCGCGGGCGCGGACACCTGCACCGGCACCGGCACCGGCAATGGCACCAGGACATCGTTTGCTACAGAAACAGGAGCTGAAGCGCTAGCAATGGCGGGGGCTGAAGCCTGTTTTGGCTCTGAAGCTGCAGCCGCTGCCGGAGAAGCGGCGGCACCGGCCACTTCCAGCATCAGCACCAGCGAGCCTTGCTTGACCTTATCGCCAAGTTGCACTTTGATCTCTTTCACCAATCCGGCATGGCTGGAGGGGATTTCCATCGAGGCCTTGTCAGACTCCACGGTCATCAGGCTCTGCTCGGCACGCACGGTATCGCCAGGTTTGACGATCAGCTCGATCACGGTCACTTCGGCGAAGTCGCCGATGTCAGGTACTTTGATTTCAATGACAGGCACGTCAGTCTCCTTCTGTTCTTGGGGCCGGCTCAGGCGTACAGCGGGTTGATCTTGTCGGCCTGGATGCGGTATTTGGTAA
>RFWA01000013.1 GCA_009922295.1 Betaproteobacteria bacterium | reverse complement strand
GGTGGCCAAGGTGCTGATTGAGCGGGGTGGCGAGTTCACCCACGGGTATACCTACAGCGGACACCCGGTGACCTGTGCAGTGGGCCTGGCCAACTTGGGCATCATGGAGCGCGAGCAATTACCGCAGCGCGTGCGCGATGACATCGGGCCCTATCTGGCGCAGCGTTACGCCGAAATTTCAGAGCATCCGCTGGTTGGTCTGGCCGAGACATGCGGCTTCATGGCCGGGTTGGTTCTGGTGAAAAGCAAGGCCCCAGTGCAGCGTTTCACCGAGGCGCAAGGCGTGGGTATGATTTGCCGACGTTATTGCTTTGAGAACGGCCTAATCATGCGCGCGGTGGGTGATCGCATGATCATCGCCCCCCCACTGATCATGACGCGCGCGCAGATTGACGAGATGGTCGCCTTGATTGTGAAATGCCTGGATCTGACCTATCAGGAGGTCAAGCAGCGGGGCTGGCTGGCATAGGGATTGCGTATAGTTGTCCGGTTGATCTGCGGGTTTAAGATTCTCACTTTGGTCGTGAAGTATTTTCCAGGAGAATGAATTGGCTACTGTCAAAAAACACAGTTGGGGTGGCAAGTACTGGGCCGGTCTGGCCATGGCGGCCTGGCTGGGCTGTTCGGGCTCTTCGGCTCTGGCACAAGACTCCAAAGTGCTCAACATTTACAACTGGTCGGACTACATCGCGGCTGACACCATCCAGAATTTCGAGAAGGAAACCGGCATCAAGGTCCGGTATGACACCTTTGACAACAACGAGATCCTGCACGCCAAGCTGGTGGCCGGCAAGACCGGCTACGACATTGTGGTGCCGTCGTCGAACTGGGCCCGGCTGCAGATGGACGGCGGCCTATTGCGCAAGTTGGACAAATCGCTGCTGCCCAACCTGAAAAACCTTGATCCCGATATTCAGGCCCAAATCGCAAGCCTCGACCCCGGCAACCAATACTTGGTTAATTGGCTCTGGGGCTACACCACGGTCGGCATCAACACCGCCAAGGTGAAGGCGGCCCTTGGCAATGAGCCGCTGCCGACCAATGCCTGGGAACTGGTGTTCAATCCCAAGTACGCGAGCAAGCTCAAGGGTTGCGGCGTGTCAGTGCTTGACAGCGCCTCTGAAATCCTGCCCGCGGCCCTGCATTACCTGGGCAAAGACCCGTTCAGCAAGAACGCCGCCGACTACCAGGAGGCCGGCACCATGCTCAAAGCGGTGCGCCCTTACATCACCCTCTTCAGCAGCTCGGGCTACATCAATGACCTGGCTGGTGGCTCAATTTGCGTCTCGTTAGGCTGGAGCGGTGACATCAACATCGCCCGGCAGCGTGCCATCGATGGCAAATCCGGGCAGGACGTTCAGGCCCTGATTCCCAACAATGGCGGACTCCTGTTGTTTGACATGATGGCTATCCCTGCCGACGCGCCCAATGTGCAAAACGCCCATGCCTTCATCAACTACATCATGCGGCCCGAGGTACACGCCTCGCTCACCAACAAGGTGTTTTATGCCAACCCGAACAAGGAGTCGCGCAAATTCATCAAGCCCGAGGTCGCCAACAACCCCACGGTGTTCGTGAGCCCGGCAGAAATGGCCACCATGAAGCCGCCCAAGGCCCTGACCAATGACATCCGCCGTTTGGTGACCCGGGTCTACACCAGCTTCAAGTCAGGTCTGTGATGGTTTGTTGCCATCGGTCGTGAAGGATTTGGTTTGAGCATGGTCACATCGCCTGACGCGCAGCCAGCCGGGGAGGGCGCGCTCCCGTTTTTGCAGATCAAACGCATCATCAAACAGTATGACGATGTGTTTGCCGTCGACGATGTCTCCCTGAACATCCAGAAGGGCGAGATATTTGCCCTGCTGGGCTCGTCGGGCTGCGGCAAGTCCACGCTGCTGCGCATGCTGGCCGGGTTTGAGATGCCTACGTCTGGCCAGATCGTGCTGGAGGGACGCGACATCGTGAGACTGGCGCCCTACGAGCGACCGATCAACATGATGTTCCAAAGCTACGCCTTGTTCCCCCACCTGAGCGTGTGGGACAACGTGGCCTTCGGTCTGCGGCGCGACCACCTGCCCAAGGCAGAGGTCGAGGATCGGGTCGCACGCATGCTGGATCTGGTGCAGCTCAAGGCCTTTGCCAAGCGCAAGCCGCACCAGCTCTCCGGCGGCCAGCAGCAGCGGGTGGCGCTGGCGCGCAGCCTGGCCAAACGACCGCGGCTGCTTTTGCTGGACGAGCCTTTGGGGGCGCTTGACAAAAAACTGCGCGAGCGCACCCAACTCGAGCTGGTCGGCATCATCGAGCAGGTGGGCGTGACCTGCGTCATGGTGACGCACGACCAGGAAGAGGCCATGACCATGGCGACCCGCATCGGCGTCATGAGCGAGGGGAAAATTTTGCAGGTGGGTAAGCCGGCCGAGATTTACGAAACACCCAATTGCCGTTTTGTGGCTGATTTCATCGGCAGCGTCAATTCATTCCGCGGCACGATCGAGGTCGATGAACCGGACCACTTGGTGGTGCGCTCGCCCGAGTGCCAGCATTTCATAAGCCATGGCATCACGGGCACGCTCGGCATGACGGTGCACGTGGCGGTGCGCCCCGAAAAAATGACGGTGCAGCTGACGCCGCCGCGCGACGACGAGCGGGAGTCCCCCGAGCAGATCGGTTTCAATACCGGGTAGCCTCACCACCTACCACGTCCGGCTTGACGGAGGTACCGTTGTCAAGGTGACGCACACCAACTCGGCGCGCCATGACCAGGCGCAGCTGACCTGGGGCAGTCCGGTGTACGTCTGGTGGTGTGGCAGCGACGTGGTGGTGTTGACCCAATGAGCCGACCATGCGCCAGCTCCTGAGTTCCCTGCACGACCGCGTCACCGGCCCCTGGGGTCGCAAGGTCGTCATCGGCGTGCCCCTGGTCTTTTTGCTGGTGTTTTTCCTGCTGCCTTTTTTGGTGGTAATGAAGATCAGCGTGTCCGACATGGAGAACGTGGTTTTCAAAGACCTGCTGGTCTGGTCGGACGGGGTGCTGCAGCTCAGGATCAAGCTTGCCAATTACCTGTTCATCGGTGAGGATGAGCTTTATCTGTCGGCCTACCTGAGCTCCCTGAAGTTCGCCGCCGTCACCACGGTGTTGTGCCTGATCATTGCCTACCCCTTCGCCTACTTCATGGCGCGCAGCCCGGCCGACAAGCGGCCAGCCCTGTTGATGCTGGTGATGCTGCCGTTCTGGACCTCGTTCCTGCTGCGGGTTTACGCCTGGAAGATGCTGCTGGCCGACAACGGCGTGTTCAACAACCTGGCCCTGATGGCTGGCATGGTGGATGAGCCGGTCAAGATGATGAACACGCCGTTTTCGCTGGTGCTGGGCATGGTGTACACCTACCTGCCCTTCATGATCCTGCCGCTCTATGCCAACCTGGTCAAGATGGACCTGCGGCTGCTGGAGGCCGCACTGGATTTGGGCGCCACGCCCTGGCAGGCGTTCTGGCGCATCACCGTGCCGCTGTCCAAGAGCGGCATCATCGCCGGGGCTCTGCTGGTGTTCATCCCCTGCGTTGGCGAGTTTGTGATCCCTGAACTTCTGGGTGGGCCGCAGACGCTGATGATCGGTCGCGTGCTGTGGGATGAGTTCTTCAGCAACAACGACTGGCCCATGGCTGCCAGCGTGGCGGTGGTGATGGTGCTGCTGATCATTGTGCCGATTGCCCTGTTCAACAAATACCAGGCTGAAAATTCTGCAGGAGCCCGGGCATGAGGTTCAACGCCGGCCGCGTCACGTCGTTGGGATGGATGGGCGCCGTGTTCCTGTTCCTTTACCTGCCCATCGCAGCGCTGGTGATCCTCAGTTTCAACGCCAGCCCGATGGTGACCAGTTGGGGTGGCTGGTCGCTGCGCTGGTATGAGGCGCTGGCGAACGACGTCGAAATCATCAGCGGCTTTGCCTTGTCGCTCAAAATTGCCTTTTTCACCGCCTGTGCCTCTGTGGTGCTCGGCACACTTGCGGCACTGGCACTCACACGCTTCAAACGCTTTCCCGGCCGTACGCTGTTTGCCGGCATGGTCAATTCGCCGCTGGTCATGCCCGAGGTCATCATCGGCTTGTCGCTGCTGCTGATGCTGGTGTCGGTGCAGAGAGCGCTGGGTTTCCCGGAGCGTGGCATGGTGACCATCTGGCTTGGTCACACCTTGTTGGGTATGGCCTATGCCACGGTGGTGGTGCAGTCGCGCTTGCAGGAAATGAGCCGGAGCCTGGAAGAAGCCGCGCAAGACTTGGGCTGCCGCCCCTGGCAGGTGTTCTTCTTGGTAACCCTGCCGCTGATCTCGCAAGCCATCGCCTCGGCCTGGTTGCTGACCTTCACCTTGTCGCTCGATGATGTGGTTTTGTCGGCGTTTCTGTCTGGCCCTGGCTCCACCACTATGCCCATCACCATTTTCAGCCGTGCCCGTCTGGGATTGAGCCCCAGCGTCAACACGGTGGCAACCCTCACGGTGCTGGTGGTGGGCATCGGGGTGGTCATCGCCAGCCTGCTGATTGCGCGCAGCGAGCGCCGGCGCGCCCAGGAGATGGCCGCAGCCTACAAAGCCGGCGGCAACTAGCTGTCCAGCTGCCAATCGATAACTTGTCTTGCATGATTTAACTGAATCGGAGAACCTGATGAAACTCAACAAAAAAATTCTTGTGCTAGCCATGGCTGCAGCGCTGCCCTGCTTCAGCGCTCATGCGCAGTCGGCTGCTGAACTGCAAAAAGAGATGGAAGTGCTCAAGGCACAGCTGAAAATGCTGTCCGACAAAATTGAGGCCATGGCCGCCAAGCCGGCTGCGGTGGACCCGCAGGAATTCAACCGTCTGGTGCAAAAAATTGATCTGACCGAAGAAGATGCCATCAAGGCTGGCTTTAAAGGCATGAAATTCAAAGGCGTTCTCGACGTCGGCTATTCCAACGATGAAATATCAGCTAAAACAGGGTTCGACAAGGCGCGGGGCAACGGCGGAAACGGGGCTGCCATGTTTGAAATCAGCAAGGAGCCCGACGAGGGCATTGGCTGGATGCTGCGGTTGACACCGCTGTCAAGCACCAGCATCGTGCAAGAGGCCAGCCTGTCGGTGCCCATTGGTTCCGGCAGCACCAAGCTCATTGCCGGCCTGACGCCAGATTATTCGGGCTATGAATTGTCTTGGGGTAATGCCAACCCTTTGATCAGTAACAACCTGCTTTACACCCACTCAGCGGCGACGAATTACATGGGCGTCGGTCTGTCCTACGCCATGGGACCGTGGTCGGCCAAGTGGATGGTTGGGCAGGTCGATGGCGTGGCGACACGTAGCTTGCCTGGCCTTGCCTATCGCGCGGATTATTCGGCTAGCGAATTCAGCGGCATCGGATTTTCGGGTGTACATGTTCGCACCAACAATGGCCCCGGCAATGTCGATTTGATGGAAGTCGACGCGTACCACAACAGGGGCGACTTGACCGTTCAGGGCCAGTTGAGCCTGGGTCGCTTGGTAGGGGGGACAAGCGGTACCGGTGCCGATGCACGGTGGTGGGGCGTGTCGGCGCTGGTCGGCTACAAAGTGACGCCTCGCCTGCAGGCCATTGCACGCGCCGATTACATCGACAACCGAGCCAATGGTGGCGGCATGTATTTCAATCCTGCTGACGCCAAAGCAACCACCGTGTTTGGTCCAGAGTTGGACGAGAGCGGTGTGGCCGCCGATGCGACCCGTGGGGCCAATCGCTATGCCCTGACTGCCGGCGTCAATTTTGTGGTCAACGCCAATACACAGTGGAAGACCGAGATCCGCCTTGACCGCTCCACTGGGTACAACTTCCTGGACAGCAACAGCCAGTACAAGCAAGGCAACACCACTGTCGGTACTGCGCTGGTGGTCTCGTTCTGACGTGGCTTGGCGGATCCGGGCGGCCAGGGCCACATTTGGCGGGTTTAAGCAAAGCGGTGTCGATTGCGACAATGCGCCGCCTGTTTTCGCCGCCTACACGGAGCGGCATACCAACCGGATCAGCTTCTGCAATCTGGTGGTAACTTATTGACTGCCTGCCTCTTGGAGACCATGACATGAACGCCATCTTGAAACCAGAAAACACCCCGTCCAACGCCGACTGGCACCAGCGCCGCCTGGCGGTTACGCCACGTGGTGTCGCCGTCATGGCCGACTTCTTCATTGATCACGCCAAAAACGCTGAGTTCTGGGATATCGAGGGCCGCCGCTTTATCGATTTCGGCGGTGGTATCGCGGTCTTGAACACCGGACACTGCCACCCCAGAATCCAGGCCGCCATTGCGGCGCAATTGCAGCGCTTCACCCATACCTGTTACCAGGTCGTGCCCTATGCGGAGTATGTGGCGCTGGCCGAGCGCATTGTGGACATCACGCCGATAGATGGACCCAAAAAGGCAGCCTTCTTTTCGACCGGCGCTGAGGCCATCGAAAACGCCATCAAGATCGCCCGTTCGGCCACTGGTCGGGGCGGCGTGATTGCATTTGGCGGCGCTTTCCATGGGCGTAGCCTGTTTGCTGTGTCGCTGACTGGCAAGGTGCAGCCCTACAAGGCCGGCTTCGGTCCGTTTCCGCCCGAGATTTACCACCTGCCTTTCCCCTGCCATTGCGCGTCTTTGGATGAGACCAAGCGTGCTATGGCCCACCTGTTCAAGAGTGACATTGAACCCACCCGCGTGGCCGCCATTGTGTTTGAGCCGGTTCAGGGCGAGGGCGGTTTCAATGTGATTCAGAAGGCAGCTGTGGCATGGCTGCGCGAGTTGTGCGACGAGCACGGCATTCTGCTGATCGCCGACGAGGTGCAGACCGGCTTTGCCCGGACCGGCAAGATGTTTGCGATGGAGCATTTTGGTGTTTCGCCCGACCTCATGACCATGGCCAAGAGCATGGCGGGCGGCACCACGCTGTCGGCCGTGGTTGGTCGTACCGCGATCATGGACGCACCGGCCCCCGGCGGCTTGGGCGGCACCTACGCCGGAAACCCGCTGGCGATTGCCGCCTCCCATGCCGTGCTGGACATCATGCGTGATGAACGCTTGCCGGAACGGGCCAACGTTTTGGGAGCACGCCTGCTAAGCCGTCTGCAGAAGTTACAGGTGACCAACAAGACCATGGGCGACGTGCGCGGCCTGGGCGCCATGATTGCCTGCGAATTCGTGGACGCCCAAACCGGTGCGCCCGATGCCGATCGCACCAAACAAATTCAGCAAGCGGCCCTTAAAAAGGGCTTGCTGTTGTTGACCTGTGGGGTTGACGGGAATGTGCTGCGCTTCCTATTCCCGCTCACCATCGAAGACGCGGTCTTTGAGGAGGCACTGGTCATTCTTGACGACGTGATTAGCGCCTGAGCCCGCGTATGAGCGTCCACGCCGCCGTGGAGGCGCTGTCAGCCCAGGGCATTCACAGTGTGCTGGCCCAATTTGTCGACCTGCATGGGGTGGCCAAAGGCAAGCTGGTGCCATTGGTCAAGCTCCAAGAGTGGGTTGACACAGGCGCCGGCTTTGCCGGGCCCAGCATTTGGGGAACCGGCTTAGGTCGTTTCGGTCTGCGCAGCGAATATTACGGCCGGGTTCAGATCGAGTCTTTGCGGCCGCTGCCGTTCATGCCAGGCGTGGCCCACGCGGTCTGTGATGGTTTCGCTGGCGGCGAGGCGCTTGACACCTGTTCCCGCCAATTGCTGAAGGCTCAGTTACAACGCCTGCAACGGCGCGGCTGGACACTGTGGGTGGGCATCGAGCCAGAATTTTTTCTGCTAAAGCCAACTGGCAGCGGTGGTTGGCAACCGGCCGACCCTAGCGACCAACTCGACAAGCCGTCCTACGACTGGAAGGCGATCCACCGCAACCGTGATTTTCTAGAGGATATGCGCCAGAACCTCACAGCGCTGGGTTTTGATTTGCAGCAGATTGACCATGAAGACGCTTGTTGCCAATACGAAATCAACTACCGTTTTGACGAGGCGCTGGCTGCGGCTGATCGTTTCATCTTGTTCAAGATGGCGGCCCACGCGGTGGCAGAGCAGCACGGCATGGTGTTCAGTTGCATGCCCAAGCCCTTTGCAAATGCGCCTGGCAGCGGCCTGCACTTTCACCTCAGCATCACGGATGAAGAGGGTAGGGCGGTGTTTTCGGATCGCGCGGATCCCCTGTTGCTTAGCCAGGATGGCTATCGTTTTGTTGCTGGGCTATTGCACCATGCTGATGGCCTCAGTGCCTTGTGCGCACCGACAGTGAACAGCTACAAGCGGCTTGCCAGCAGTGAAAGCGCCTCTGGCACCACCTGGTCGCCTGTCTGGAAAAGCTACGGTGACAACAATCGCACCTGTCTGGTGCGCGCGGTAGATGGGCGGCTGGAATGGCGTTTGCCTGACCCCTCGTGCAACGTCTATGCGGCGATTGCCGCCACGCTGGCGGCCGGTCTGAATGGCGTTGAGCAAGCCATGGATTGTCCGCCCGCCTGTACGGTCGACCTGTATCAACACCAAGCAACCGGGCAGCGCATGCCTGCTCGCCTGCCGCGCGATTTACAAGCAGCCCTGCAGGCGCTGGCTGCGGACCGTTCCCTAGTGTCCGCGGTTGGACAGGCGTTTTGTGCTGAATTTATCCGCATCAAGCAGCGGGAGTGGGACGACTACAGCCAAACCATCTCGCCGTGGGAGTTGCGGCGCTACGCCGATGCCTTCTGATGCCTGTTGAAGTCAGTTGAAGGCGGGGAGGGTATTCCCCTGGGATCTATTTTTACAATATGAAATATTCGAATGCTGCATCGCCGCAAATTTTCTCATAGTGGAAAATATTATTTCACATTGAAAAAAATGTGTTGTAGGCCATTGATTATAAATGATAAAATTTATGTCTTCTATAAGACATAAGATTTAACTCCAGTCTTCTACAAGACTTAAAATAAATCCATCGGCACTGAACTTGAGAGCGAGTCAATGCCATCGTTTTATTAACCAAGGAGTGATCACATGCCCCAAGCCCTTACCGAACAATTGAGCCGAGAACAGCAAATTTCGGCACTGGAAAAAGACTGGGCCACCAACCCGCGCTGGAAGGGCATCAAACGCGGTTACAGCGCCGCCGATGTCGTGCGTTTGCGTGGATCGTTTCCCATCGAGCACACATTGGCACGACGCGGCGCAGAAAAACTCTGGGACCTTCTGGCTACTGAACCCTATGTCAATTGCCTAGGCGCGTTGACCGGCGGTCAGGCGATGCAGCAGGTGAAGGCTGGCGTCAAGGCGATTTACTTGTCCGGTTGGCAGGTGGCGGCCGACAACAACTCTTATGCGTCGATGTACCCGGACCAGTCGCTGTACCCGGTGGATTCGGTGCCGATCGTTGTCGAGCGCATTAACAACACTTTCCGGCGTGCCGATGAGATCCAGCATTCCAAAGGTATAGACGCTGGCGACAAGGGCTACATCGACAATTTCGCGCCCATCGTGGCCGACGCCGAAGCTGGTTTTGGCGGTGTGCTCAACGCGTTTGAACTGATGAAGGCCATGATCAAGGCCGGCGCGGCTGGTGTGCACTGGGAAGATCAGCTGGCGTCAGTCAAGAAGTGCGGTCACATGGGCGGCAAGGTGCTGGTGCCCACCGCAGAAGCCTGCCAAAAGTTGATCGCCGCACGTATGGCCGCCGATGTGTGCGGTGTGCCCGTGTTGGTGATTGCCCGTACCGACGCCGAGGCGGCTGACCTGCTGACCAGCGACTACGACGACAACGACAAGCCTTTCCTGACCGGCGAGCGTACGGCCGAGGGCTTTTACAAGACCCGTAAAGGCATGGACCAGGCGATTTCGCGCGCCGTCGCCTATGCCGAGTACGCTGACCTGGTGTGGTGCGAAACTGGCACACCCGACCTCGAGTTTGCCAAGAAATTTGCCGACGCTGTGCACGCCAAGCACCCCGGCAAGATGCTGGCTTACAACTGTTCGCCGTCTTTCAACTGGAAGAAAAACCTGGATGACGCCACCATCGCCAAGTTCCAGCGTGAGCTAGGCGCCATGGGTTACAAATATCAGTTCATCACCCTGGCTGGTATTCACTCCATGTGGTACAACATGTTTGACTTGGCGCAGGACTACGTCAAGCGCGGCATGTCTGCCTATGTGGAGAAGGTTCAGGAGCCCGAATTCGCGGCGCGCGATCGCGGCTACACCTTCGTGTCGCACCAGCAGGAGGTCGGCACTGGTTATTTTGATGAGGTCACCACGGTAATCCAGGGCGGCAAGTCCAGCGTGACAGCCCTGACCGGCTCCACCGAAGAAGAACAGTTCCATTGATTCGGCGTCGCCCCTGACCAGCCGGGCCACTGACAAGGCCCGGCTTTTTTGTGTCCGCCCCGCGGTGACTGGGGTTAAAATAATGGTCTATTCAGGCACAAGAGCGAGAAAGGCACCCTGGTTATGACACCGCGAACTAAGCCGCCCTCTGTCATAGGCTAATAAGGCCTTAGCCCTCGTGCCATATGGGCTACCCGCTACCAAACTCATAGTGAAAAGCGCGGACGGTACCGCGCTTTTTTGTCCCCTACCGATCCACTTCATATTCCATGATCAACATCACGCTCCCCGACGGCTCGCGACGCGAGTTCCCCGCCCCCGTCACCGTGGCTGAGGTTGCGGCGTCCATCGGTGCTGGTTTGGCCAAGGCGGCCCTGGCCGGCCGGGTGGACGGCAAGCTGGTAGATACCAGTTTCACGATGGCAACCGACAGCGCGCTGGCCATCATCACCGCCAAGGATGCCGATGGCCTGGAGGTGATTCGCCATTCGACCGCCCATCTGCTAGCCTACGCCGTCAAGAGCCTTTTCCCGGAGGCACAGGTCACCATCGGCCCGGTGATCGAGCACGGTTTCTTTTACGATTTTTCCTACAAACGGCCGTTCACCCCTGAAGATCTGCAGACCATTGAAAAGAAAATGGGCGAACTCGCCGCCCGGGATGAAGCCATCACCCGCCGCGTACTGCCGCGTGATCAGGCCGTGTCGCATTTTCGTGAAATGGGCGAGCACTACAAGGCAGAAATCATCGCCAGTATTCCGGCCAATGAGGACGTCTCCCTCTACCGCGAGGGCCAATTTGAAGACCTGTGCCGCGGTCCTCACGTGCCCAGTACGGGCAAGCTACGGCATTTCAAGCTGATGAAGCTGGCAGGCGCCTATTGGCGTGGCGACCACCGCAACGAGATGTTGCAGCGCATCTATGGCACTGCCTGGGGCACCAAGGACGAACTGCAACAACACCTGACCATGCTGGAAGAGGCGGAGAAGCGCGACCACCGCAAACTTGGCCGTGAACTCGATTTGTTTCACATCGACGACCACGCCCCCGGCCTGGTGTTTTGGCACCCCAAGGGCTGGACGCTTTGGCAGGGTGTGGAGCAGTACATGCGCCGGGTCTACCGTGACAATGGCTACCTGGAGGTCAAGGGCCCGCAGATCATTGACAAGACCCTGTGGGAAAAAACCGGCCATTGGGACAAGTACCGCGAAAACATGTTCACCACCGAGTCGGAAAAGCGTGACTATGCGCTCAAGCCGATGAACTGTCCCGGGCACATCCTGATTTACAAGCAGGGAATCAAAAGCTACCGCGACTTGCCTTTGCGGTACGGAGAGTTCGGCCAGTGCCACCGCAACGAGCCCTCAGGTGGCTTGCACGGCATCATGCGCGTACGCGGGTTCACCCAAGATGACGGTCATATTTTTTGCACCGAAGATCAGATTTTGGGCGAGTGCGTTGCTTACACCAGCTTGCTGCAGAAGGTGTACCGCGATTTCGGCTTCAAACGCATCATCTACAAAATCGCCACCCGGCCTGCGCAGCGCATCGGCTCAGACGACATCTGGGACAAGGCCGAGAACGCCCTGGTGGAAAGCCTGCGTGCTTCGGGTTGCGAGTTTGAAATCTCTCCCGGCGAGGGGGCGTTTTACGGTCCTAAAATCGAATATACCCTCAAGGATGCGATTGGCCGGCAGTGGCAGTGCGGCACCATGCAGGTTGATTTTTCCATGCCCGAGCGGCTGGACGCGGATTACGTCGGGGAGGACGGTGCGCGTCACCGGCCGGTCATGCTGCACCGGGCCATCGTCGGCAGTCTGGAACGATTTATCGGGATATTGATCGAGGAAAGTGCCGGTGCATTGCCCACTTGGCTGGCGCCGGTGCAGGTCGCCGTTCTAAATATCACTGACGCTCAGATTGATTATTGTCGTGAAATTGCTGAAAAACTGAAAAATTCGTTGCCAAATCAAGAGCTTAGGGTGATCACTGATTTTCGCAACGAAAAGATTACGTATAAAATACGTGAGCATTCGATGCAAAAGCTGCCTTACATTCTGGTCGTTGGTGACAAAGAGAAGGCAGCAGGTACCGTCGCAGTGCGCGTCCGGGGAGGTCAAGACCTCGGTGTCATGTCCCTCGATGCATTCGTACAAATCATCGCAGGTGATCTTGCCAACAAGTCGGTTGTCTGAGCTGTTCCCCAGCTTGTCGCAGGCTTGTCCGCGTGGTGTGTGCGGTTGGGGTCACTCATTTTGTGGCCGAATTTATAAAGGATTGAGCCATCGCTACTGAATTTCGTGACCGTCGTCACCGCGAAGAACGCAAACACCGCCTGAACCGGGAAATCATGGCCCCGGAAGTCCGCCTCTCTGGCATTGAAAACGAACCTCTCGGGGTCGTGAGCCTGATGGAGGCACTGCGTATGGCAGGGGACCTGGATGTGGATCTGGTTGAAATTGCAGCAACAGCGATCCCGCCAGTCTGCCGTTTGATGGACTACGGTAAGTTCAAATACCAAGAGCAGAAGAAGGCGGCGGAGGCGAAGGCCAAACAGACGGTTATTGAAATCAAGGAAATCAAGTTCCGGCCTGGTACTGACGATGGTGACTACAACATCAAGATGCGCAACATCAAGCGTTTCTTGTCAGAAGGGGATAAGTGCAAGATCACCTTGCGCTTTCGTGGTCGTGAAATCACGCACCAAGAAATCGGCATGGCCTTGCTGAATCGTATTCGGAGCGAACTGGGCGACACCATTTTGATCGAACAGTTCCCAAAGCTTGAAGGGCGGCAGATGATCATGATGATCGCGCCGGGCAAGAAGAAATCAGCGGCGAAAGCCATGGCAGACGCGGCACCGGTGGCGGCGTCTTAGGGGATTGCAGTCACTGGGTCGAATCAACCCGGTGACTGTGACAGAGGTGAGGCGCTTCAGGGCGTCCCCTCAAAAGTGGCTCGGGGCCAACAAGGCTGCAAATTGTTTGCAGACGCCTCACGAGCACAATGAAGAAGGAGCATGAAAATGCCCAAAATGAAGACCAAAAGCGCGGCGAAGAAACGCTTCCGCGTCCGTCCTGGTGGTACCGTCAAACGCGGTCATGCCTTCAAGCGTCACATTCTGACCAAGAAGACCACCAAAAATAAACGCCAGTTGCGCGGTTCGACCGCTGTGCATGAGACCAATATGGGTCACATGGCGCAGATGTTGCCCGGCCGTGGTATTTGATTAACGACGAACAAGGAGTACTCACATGCCTCGCGTCAAACGTGGTGTAACGGCTCGCGCCCGCCACAAAAAAGTTTTAGCCCTCGCAAAAGGTTTCCGTGGTCGCCGCGGCAATGTTTTCCGCATCGCCAAAGAAGCGGTGATGAAGGCCGGGCAATATGCCTACCGTGACCGTCGCACTAAAAAGCGCGTGTTCCGTCAACTGTGGATCGCCCGTATCAATGCTGCTGCGCGTCAATGCGGCATGACCTACAGCCAGTTCGCCAATGGCCTGAAGAAAGCCAATATCGAGATCGACCGCAAGGTGCTGTCGGATATTGCCGTGCACGACATGGCCGCCTTTGCTGGCATTGTGGAGCAGGTCAAAGCCAAGCTGGCTGCTTGAGTCCGCACTGGAGTGCTACTGAATAGATAGCAATCCAGTGAGCAGCGACAAGGGCTAGCGCTTGCAAAAGCACTAGCCCTTTTTCAATGACGAGAGAATTTATGAATGAGTTGAATGCCCTTGCTGAGAGCGCCCGAGCCGCCTTCGCCCAAGCCGTCACGCCGGCTGAGCTGGAAAATGCCAAGGCTCTATTTCTGGGTAAGTCGGGCCGCATCACAGAGTTGATGAAGGCCCTGGCGGCCTTGCCTGTTGAAGAAAAGAAGTCGCGCGGGGCAGCGATCAATCTGGTCAAGCAGGCGATTGAAGCCGCACTGCAACAGAGCCGTCAGGCCTTGGTCGACGCTGAGCTGCAAGTGCAACTCCAAGCCGAAGCGCTGGACGTTACGCTGCCTGGTCGCCGGCGCGGGCAGGGGGGTCTGCACCCGGTATCGCTCACACTGGAGCGAATCGAAGCCATTTTTGGGTCCATGGGCTTTGACGTAGCTGATGGACCGGAAATCGAGACAGATTGGTTCAATTTCACCGCCTTGAATACGCCGCAGGACCATCCGGCCAGGTCCATGCACGACACCTTTTATGTTGAAGGTGGCACCGATGAAGCCCCCCATTTGCTGCGCACCCACACCAGCCCCATGCAAATCCGGCACGCGGTACAGCATGTCAAACATCACCGTGCTGCTGATGTGGCTGCGGGGCGTCTCTCAGACGGTCTGTTCTCAGGCGATATGCCAGAAATACGGGTGATTGCGCCTGGTCGGACCTACCGGGTGGACAGCGATGCCACCCATTCGCCCATGTTTCACCAATGTGAAGGGCTGTGGGTCGGTGAAAACGTTAGCTTCAAAGACCTGAAGTTTGTTTTTACTGATTTTTGTCGAAAGTTCTTTGAGTCAGATGACCTAGTGCTGCGGTTTCGCCCCAGCTTCTTCCCCTTCACCGAACCCAGCGCGGAGATCGACATTCAGTTCCAGACGGGGCCGCTGGCCGGCCGCTGGCTGGAAGTTGCAGGGTCGGGCCAGGTGCACCCTAATGTCATTCGCAATATGGGGCTTGATCCAGAGCGGTACATTGGCTTTGCCTTTGGCATGGGCCCTGACCGCTTGACCATGTTGCGCTATGGCGTTAGTGATTTACGCCTGTTTTTTGATGGCGATATCCGCTTTTTGTCGCAATTTGAGTAAGACCGGTCAAGCCCTATGCAATTCCCTGAATCTTGGTTGCGTGAGTTCTGCAACCCCCTGATGTCGACCGAGCAACTCGCCGAGACCCTGACCATGGCCGGGCTGGAAGTCGAGGAACTCAAACCTGTTGCGCCGTCGTTCAACCGAATTGTCGTGGGGGAGATCGTTGAGGCGGTCCAGCATCCCAACGCCGACCGACTACGCGTTTGCAAGGTCAACGTGGGTCAGCCCCAAACCCTCAATATCGTTTGTGGGGCGCCCAATGCCCGGGTCGGCATCCGCGTGCCGTGCGCCCTGGTTGGCGCAGAGTTACCCCCCGGCGAAGATGGCAAGCCCTTTCTGATCAAGGTCGGCAAGCTTCGTGGTGTTGAGAGCGAGGGCATGCTGTGCTCGGCCCGAGAGCTCAAGCTCTCGGACGACCATGGTGGGCTCCTTGAGCTTGCTGCTGATTCACCGCTGGGCCAGGATGTCCGGACCTGCCTTAATCTGGATGACACCCTGTTCACGCTCAAGCTCACGCCCAATTTGGCGCATTGCCTCAGCGTGTACGGTGTGGCACGGGAGGTGGCAGCCTTGACGGGGGCGCCGCTCAAGACCTGTCAATTCCCGGCCATTTCGCCTGGCAGCCGAGAAACGCTGGCCGTCAAGGTCAGCGCGCCTGAGCTGTGCGGTCGTTTTTCTGGTCGGATAATTCGCAATGTCAACACCCGCGCTAACACCCCCCAGTGGATGGTGGAGCGCTTGGCGCGTTGCGGCCAGCGCAGCGTCACGGCTCTGGTGGACATTTCCAATTACGTGATGTTCGAGTTCGGGCGGCCGTCGCATATCTTTGATCTGGACAAAATTCAAGGCGGCCTGGACGTGCGTTGGGGCCGAACTGGAGAACAGCTCAAGCTCCTTAATGGCAACACAGTCACAGTGGATGATCAAGTGGGCGTCATTGCCGATGCGCACCAGGTCGAGTCGCTGGCCGGCATCATGGGCGGCGACGCCACAGCTGTATCGGACGACACTCAGCATATATACGTCGAAGCGGCGTTCTGGTGGCCCAAAGCCATCGCGGGGCGCTCGCGCCGCTTTAATTTCTCGACGGATGCAGGGCATCGTTTTGAGCGCGGCGTGGACCCAAGCCAAACCGTGGAACACATCGAACGCATCACGCAACTGATCATCGACATCTGTGGCACGCCCGACACGGCCTGTGGTCCGGTCGACGACCAGCAAGTTAGTCTTCCCAAGGCCTCGCCAGTACAACTTCGTGTGGCTAGGGCCGCCAAAATTATTGGCATGCCACTAACCCAAGCGCAGTGTGTGCAGGCGCTGACCCGCCTGGGCCTGCCCTTGACCGAGTCCGACGGCGTCATCACTGTGCTGCCGCCGCCCTACAGATTTGACCTGCAGATCGAGGAGGACCTGATTGAGGAGGTGGCGCGCATGGTGGGCTACAACCAACTGCCACACACGCCGCCCTTGGCGCCCATCACGGCCAAGATCCGCCCCGAGGCACAGCGTAGTTCCTTTGCCGTGAGGCGCAACCTTGCCGCTCTCGGCTACCAGGAAACCATCAATTTCAGTTTTGTTGAAGCGCGTTGGGAACATGAGTTGGCTGGCAACCCCCAGCCGATCAAACTCCTTAACCCAATCGCCAGCCAGATGAGTGTCATGCGATCCTCCTTGCTCGGCTCGCTGCTGCAGGTTTTGAAATTTAACCTGGACCGCAAGGCCCAACGGGTGCGTGTGTTTGAACTGGGCCGTGTCTTTCTGCGCGATGCTTCGGTGCCAGACAGCGATGTCTCCGTGCAAGGTTTTCATCAGCCTATGCATGTTGCAGGTCTGGCCTGCGGCAATACCAATGTGATGCAATGGGGACAGCCGGAGCAGGGCGCCGACTTTTTCGACATCAAAGGCGATATCGAAGCCCTGCTGTCGCCGGCTCAGCCCCTGTTCGAGCCCGCTGAGCACCCCGCCATGCACCCTGGCCGCTGCGCCCGCGTGTTGCTGGGCGACCGGGCGATCGGCTTTGTGGGTGAATTGCACCCGCGTTGGCGCCAGGGCTACGATTTGGCGCAAGCACCAGTGATGTTTGAGCTGGAGCTCGACGCGGTGTTGCAGCGGCATGTACCGGTGTTCCAGGCCGTTGCCAAACACCAACCCGTGCAGCGCGACATCGCGGTTTGGGTGCACGAGGCACAGTCCCACGCCGACCTGTTGCGTGCAGTTTGGGCGGCTCCGACAGGGGGCTTGCTGCGCGATGCTCTGCTGTTCGACATTTACCGCCCAAAAGCTGCTGCGCAAGCCGACCCGACGCTTAAGGCCGCAGCGGCCCCAAAAAGTATGGCCCTTCGATTGACGCTAAATAGTGATGATGCGACTTTGACGGAAGCGCAGATTGAAGCTGCAGTTGACGCTGTGCTGGCGACGTTGGCCGAACAGGTCGGCGCTCGACAGCGGGATTGACGCCTAACTGCAGCACAAGACACCACAAGGACGCGATGGATATTTCTGTTGACAGCTTGGAGACCCCGGCGCTGACCAAAGCTCAACTGGCAGAGCTTTTGTTTGAGCAGATCGGATTGAACAAGCGCGAGTCCAAGGACATGGTCGATGCCTTCTTTAACTTGGTGTCGGCAAGTCTGGTGGACGGGCAGGACGTCAAGATCACCGGCTTTGGTAATTTCCAGATTCGCACCAAGGCGCCGCGTCCCGGCCGAAACCCACGAACCGGCGAGGCGATACCGATCGACGCACGTAGGGTGGTCACCTTTCACGCCAGCCAAAAACTCAAAGAGCAGATTCAAGACGATGGCGCTGTGTTTGAGATGTCGGGCCCGCTTCGCTGATTGATTTTCTTGTGCGCCTCATTTGTGGCTTTACAGTAGGGCCCAGCTTAGAGTAACCTCACAGCTTTCGCCTTCACCGCATTGATTTCAATGGAGATATCTCTCCCGCCCATTCCTGCCAAACGCTATTTCACCATTGGTGAAGTGGGAGACCTGTGCGGTGTGAAATACGCAGTTACGGCCCATGAAGCGGCGTGGCAACCGCCGCTACTACCAGCATCATGAGGTGTTGATGATTCGGCGCATCCGTGACCTGCTCTACGACCAAGGGTTCACCATCAGTGGCGCGCGCAACAGGATGCAGGAAATCATCCAGTCCGAAAGAGATAAAAAGCGCAACGGCGAAGTGTTGCTCGACGGTGTTGAAGAATTCGATGCCATGGATAGCCGACTGCCTGGGCATGACGAGTTGGGTCCCGGTACACTTGCGCACCCCATCGCCAGCGCCGCCGATCAAATGGTCTCATTGAGGCGTGAGCTGTTTGAAATTCGTGATTTGCTCTCACTCTCCTACTAGTCGGGTCTCGTTGGTTTTTGCCCGGTTAGGCCTGGCAGACCAGTTATAATTGCAGGCTTGATCGGTGTGTGGCGCAGCCTGGTAGCGCACTTGCATGGGGTGCAAGGGGTCGAAGGTTCGAATCCTTTC
>RFWA01000120.1 GCA_009922295.1 Betaproteobacteria bacterium | reverse complement strand
CGGCGGCTGGGACACCCATGCTAACCAGCACGCCCGATTGGAGCGCCTGCTGGTTGGGCTCGACGAGGCGCTGGCAGCATTGCGCGAAGGCCTGGGAGCCCAATGGGCCAACACCACCGTGCTGGTCATGACCGAGTTTGGCCGTTCGGCGCGTTTCAATGGTTCAGGTGGCACTGACCACGGTACGGGCGGCGTTGCTTTCATTGCCGGTGGTCGCGTCGCGGGCGGCACGGTTCTTACCGACTGGCCGGGACTGGCCGGCGGGCAATTGTTTGAGGGGCGCGACCTGAGACCCACAATTGACCTGCGATCGGTCATGGTCCCCATCGTGCAGCGCCAGTTTGGACTGGACCCGTCGCAGATCCAGTCCACTATATTGCCTGGCGCTGTCGCTGCGCGGCATCCGCTGTGGCTATAGGTCAAATATGGCTCTAGCCCTTGTCCCGCTTGAGTTTGTAGCTATATTTACTATAGCTTAATCGACCGAGCGACCCTACTTTAAAGGCTTTGCGGCCAGCGGCGACAGGCGGGTCGCCCCTACCATCACTGCAAATTGATGCCACGCGACTTGATCACAGTGCGCAAGGTGTCGCCTTCTCGTTTGGTCGTTTCGAGCAAATACTCTGGCGAACTCCCGACCACGCTGTAACCCTGGCTGGCCAGGGCCTTCTCGACGGCCTGGGTCTTGAGCGATTGCACCAGAGCCGAGTTAAGTTTGGCAATCACGTCGGCGGGCACCCCGGCTGGCGCGAGAAAAGCCAGCCAGCCACTGCTTTCTACCTGCGGGTAGCCCGACTCCTTGAAGGTTGGGGCCGACGGGTAGAGGGCTGTCCAGCGCTCAGCACCTGTGCTGGCCAGCACCATGAGCTTGCCCGAGTCGACATGGGGCTTGGCCGCGCCGGTCACCAGCATGTAGCTGATCTGGCCCCCTAGCAAATCGGTCAGTGCCGGGGCCTCGCCTTTGTAGGGCGCATGCACTGGCGACACGCCCGCGGCCATGTTGAAAGCCTCCGCCCACAGGTGGTAGCTCGTGCCCTGCCCTGCCGAACCAAATGACGTCGAACCCTCATTCGCCTTGAGCCAAGCCGCGAAGTCACGGATATTGCGCGCCGGCACCACCGCCGGGTTGATGGCCAGGGCCAGATAACCCCGCACTGCCAGCGTGATCGGGCTGAAGCGCGTGAGCAGATCGGCGTACTTGGGATCGGTCACCGGAAACAGGGACAGGGAACCCGGCACGCCCAGGCCGATGGTGTAGCCGTCCTTGGGCGCATTGAGCACAGCATCGAGCCCGATCTTGCCGCTGGCCCCCGGACGGTTTTCGAGCACGATGTTCTGCCCCAGGATTTTGCCGGCCTCCTGCGCCACGATCCGCGCGACGTTGTCTGCAAAGCCGCCCGGCGGATACGGGTTGATCAGTAGGATGGGCTTGGTCGGGAATCCCTGGGCGTTGGCGAGGGTGCCACTGAGCGCCGCAGCAGAAAGGGCAGCACAGGCGATCAGCCGCTTCAAGGGCGAAAAAAACATGGCGGGTCCTTTCGGGTTGAGGCATAGAGGAAGGGCCGACGCCCTTGACTTAATAAATTTAGCGTAAATCATTGCTTTTGACAACTGTTAATTTAATGGGCTGGAAAGCCAAATTAACGGCCAAACATTAGCAATAGCTCAACAAAACCAGTATTCTTTGACAGCGGGAAAAGCATGACCTTAAAATATTCATTGCTGCGAACAATGAAAAGGACAAGCACCATGCGCGCCTACCGACTTCCTGACTACATGGTCAGCGGCGAATCCGACACCACGCTCTACCTGTTGCACGGCGCCTACGGGTCAAAGGAGTATTTCCGGTTCACGATCGAACGCTTTGTCGCGCATGGCTTTCGGGTGGTCGCCTGTGACGCACCGGGGTACGGCATTTCTGAGGTGCCCGGGTCAGTCACCATTCCCGGGATGGCCGAGATGGTCAACCGGTTGATCGACGCGACCTGCACACGCCACAACGTGCTGCTGGGTCACAGCATGGGCGGCATGGTGGCGCAGAAGGTGGCCGACCAGCAGCCCGAACGCATTCAGGCCCTGGTGCTGTCCGCCACGGCACACACTTTCAACCACTCCGGCCAACAATGGCAGGAGGACTTCATGCGAACCCGTGTGGCGCCGCTGACCCAGGGGCAATCGATTGCTGACTATGCGCCCGCCCTGCTGCGGACCATGATGGGCCCAGGCGCCTCTGACCCGGCGCTCGACCATGCGCTCTACAACATCCGCATGATGAAGGGTGCCACCTTCCAGAAAGCGATCCAGGCGATTGCCCAGTACCTGGAAGACGACGTGCCTGCCCGCCTGCGCATGCCTGTCCTGTGCATTGCTGGCGAACTGGACCTGACCTGCCCAGCATCAGTGATGAAGCAGATGTCGCAGATGATGCCGCGCGGCGAGTTCCATGAGCTGAAGGGTGTGGGCCATTACGGTTGGGGCGAACGCCATGAGGAATACCACCGGGTGGTGCACGACTTTCTAGACCGGGCACTCGCCAGCGTCTCGTAAACGGCTTGTTGGTGCAGACCGATCACTCAGGGACAACGAATGAAAGCTTTTGCATGACCCCTTCCCTGGTGCTGATACCCGGCTTGAACAACACCCGGGCGGTGTTTGACCAGGTCGTCTCCGAGCTACCGCCCGATGTGTTGGGTATAGCCCTGGATAACCCGGCGCTGCCCTCGGTGGATGAGATCGCCCAGGCCCTGCTGCCGGCGCTACCCGAGCGCTTTTGGCTGGCCGGCTTCTCGTTTGGCGGTTACGTGGCGATGGCCCTGTTGGCGGCCGTGCCTGAACGGGTGCAGGGCATCGCCATGATTTGTACCTCGCCCGCTGGCGAAAGCCCTGCGGCGGCGGCCAAACGCCAGGTGGCGTTGGAGGCGGTGGCGCAGGGCCGCTACTTCGAGATGATCGATGCCCAGGCGGCCAATGCTTTTCATCCGGACAGCCTCGGCAATGAAGCCCTGATGGCAGCGCGCAAGGCCATGGTGCGCGACTATGGCGCCGCGCGGTTCAGCGCACACATTCGTGCCACGATGTCACGCCCAGATCGATCCACCCTGCTGGATGGACGCCGACCTACCCTGATCGTCAGCAGTTCCCACGACCAGGCCTTCACGCCCGAGGTCATGGCCTACGCCAAAGCCATCCCGGGTGCGCATCAGGTGCTGATCCACGGCGCCGGCCACCTGGTCCCCATGGAAAAGCCGACGGAGCTCGCCCGCACGCTGGCCGACTGGGTGCTGGCCGGCTGACCGGTGCCAAACCGGCTCGATACCCAACAACGCACTCCCAATAAGAACTCGCAATAAGCCCGAAAGGCGCCACCCATGCTCGACATCGTCAATGAGGTTCGCCTCACCATCAACCCTGACAACGACAACCCCTACCTGAGCGGTCCCTACGCTTCTAACGCGCGGGAATACAACGCAGACACAGAGAGCTTGCAAGTGATCGGCGAGATACCGCGTGACTTGCATGGCATGTTTGTGCGCAATCACCACAACCAGGTCCACGAGCCGCTGGGTGTCTATCACCCGTTTGACGGCGATGGCATGCTGCACGCGATGTTGTTCGAGAACGGCAAGGCGACGTACCGCAACCGCTTTGTCCGAACCACTGGCTATTTAGCGGAGCAGGCCGCCGGCCGCTCACTGTGGCCGGGCATGCTGCGGCCCGACCTGGCGGCGCGACGGGGCTGGGGCGCCATGGGCGCGATGAAAGACAACGCCGGCACGGACATCAAATGCCACGCCGGCAAGCTGCTCGCCAGCATGTCGCAAGGCAGTGAGCCCTGGCGCCTGGACCCAATCACCCTGGAGACGCTGGGGCCCGACCCGGCCTGGGCGCGCAGCGTGCCCGAGGGCGTGGCCTCGCACTACAAGGTAGACAATTTCACCGGCGAGATGATGTTTTTCAATTACCCTGAAAAGCCGCCCTACATGAACTACGGCATCATCGATCGCAACAACAAACTGGTGCACTACGTGCCCATTGAACTGCCGGGCTCCCGCTGGCCACATGACCTCGGCATCACGCAGAACTTCACAGTGTTGCACGACCTTCCGCTTTATTTCGAGCCCGAGGGGCTCAAACGCGGCGAACACAAACTGATCTTCAACCGCGACCAGCCGGCCCGCTTTGGCGTGCTGCCGCGCCATGGCAACAACGCATCCGTGCGCTGGTTTGAGGCCTCACCCTGCTATATCTTGCACATTACCAACTGCCATGAAGCCGGTGATGAGGTGATCATGGATGGCTGCATCATGCCGAAGTACCAGACGGTGCCGGTCAACGCTGCGGGCAACATCTATGAGCGTATTCGCGCTAACCTGGACAAGCACAACAACCCGACCTTGATGCACCGCTGGCGTTTTAATCTCAAGACCGGCCGTACCGTCGAGGAACGCCTGGACGACGAAATCAGCGAGTTCCCGGTGTGCAGCAACGACTACGTCGGCCGGCCCTACCGCTACAGCTACAACGTGCTGTACAAAAAAGGGGATTGGTTGTTTTCCGGGCTCAAGCGCTTTGACCTGCTCAGCGGCAAGACCGCCCGTTATGAATACGGCGCGGGCCGCTACGGCAGCGAACCGCAGGTGGCACGCGCCATCAACGCGCGGGCGGAAGATGACGGCTATGTCATCACCATGATGGCCGACATGAACGCCAATACGTCTGAAATCATGGTGCTGCGCGCCGACGACATCGCTGCAGGTCCGGTGGCGCGCATCATCCTGCCCGAACGCATGGGGGTAGGCACCCATGCCTGTTGGATCGAGGGCGACCGGCTGCAAGGGGAGCACCGCACGCCGGTACTGAACTGACGCAGGCCGAAGGGCGAGGGGCTGCAGTTACAGTCGGGCGACCATGAATCAGCCTTTTCTTGACGACTCACTTCAGTACACCTCGGTATTTCTGCGGCTGGGCAAGGCCTATAACGCCAGCATCCAGGAGTTTGAGACCCTGACCGGGATGCGCGCGCCGGCCTGGCGCCTGTTGTTTCTGATCCACCTGCAGCCAGGCATCGGCCAGAAAAGCCTGATCCAGATGATTCGGGTCGACCCCGGCTCCATCACCCGCCAGCTCAAGGAACTGGAACGCCAGGCGCTGATCATTCGGGCGCCGGACTCCCTTGACGCGCGCATGGTGCGGGTCAAGCTGTCACCCAAAGGCAATACCCAGGTTAAACGCATCATGGGCATCCGCCTGGAATTTTTGCAACGCATGCTCAAGGACATCCCAGCCAAGGATGTCGAAACCTTCATCCACGTGCTCGACAAAATTTGCCTGAACTTGGGGGATGAGGTGCAATTGCCCGAGCCGATGCGCAAGATGGCTTGAAAACGGCTATCAGCCTGCCCGCTGCCGCTGCGGGTCCACCCCGTCGTCAAAGCCGAGCAGGTGCTTGGTGAATGGGCATTGCCGCCAGGACCACTGCAATGCATTGTTTGGTTGACCAAACATGCGTCGGCTCTTCAATTACTTCGGCCATCCGCACCACGTCTTGCGAAGGTTCGAAGTCTTGCAGCGCAGAGGACTCTGCACCGAGCTGAACGCCCAGAGCGATGACTGGATTCGCGCCTGTTACGGTGCTTTTTTGTTGGTCTTCTTGGCTCGGCAGGCATCGGAGCAGTACAACACCGAGTCCCAGTTTTTGGCCCATGCCTTGCGCCACGTCATGGTGCGCCCGCATACTGCGCAGAGCTTGCTGGGCAGCGATTGTTTATTGCCTTTGAAGTCGCTCTTCATACACTGGGTTGTGCGGTTCAGGCAAACAGGTCGCCTTGCCCAGACGGGCTGGGTGGTGCTTCCACCTTGCGCTTGGGCGCTGCTTTACGCCGTTGGCCTGAGGGTGGCAAGCCGCTTTTTCGGGAGCCATGGCGGGCGAGCACAGCACCAGCTTCTTCACGCGATTGTTGCATCCGGTCTTTGGCCGCCTTCATCGCTGCCTTGTCATCGACGATGGGCTGCGGGTAGTCCACGCCGATCTTGCAAGCTGCTACGCGCTGCACAGACTCTTCCATCTTCCACGGTGTCGCAAGGTACGGCAGAGGTACTTTAGAGAGCTCGGGTACCCAGCGGCGAATAAACAGGCCCTCAGGATCCTGGTCTAGCGCCTGTTTGGTGGGCGAATACATGCGCAGCGTGTTGATGCCGGTGGTGCCGCTTTGCATTTGCATCTGGCTCCAGTGGATGCCGGGCTCGTAGTCCAGAAACCGACGCGCCAGAAACAAGCCTGTTTGCCGCCAGTGCAGCCACAGGTGGTAGCTGGCAAAGCTCACGAGCATGGCCCGCATGCGGAAGTTGAGCCAGCCGGTCGCAACCAGCGATCGCATGCACGCGTCCACCATGGGGTAGCCGGTACGACCCTCGCACCAGGCGGTGAAGGTGGCATCGTTGAAGTCGTTCTCGCGCAGGCCGTCGCACACACGGGCAAAGTTGCGAAACTCGATGCTGGGTTCGTCTTCAAGCTTTTGCATGAAATGGCAGTGCCAGCGCAGCCGCCCTGCAAAGCCGCGTAACGCATAGGCCAGTGCGCGGTCGGGCGTGTTGCCAATGGCCACTTCGGTGGCCTGGTGCACGGTACGCATCGACAAGCTGCCAAAGGCCAGGTGAGGGCTCAGGCGGCTACAGCCTTCTTCGGCGCTCAAGGGGCTCGAGAGTGCATGGCGGTAGTCGTAGCCGCGCACTTGCAAAAAACTCTTCAGCGTGTGACGCGCGGCTTTCTCGCCGGCCGCTTGCAGGGCTTTGCCGTGCGGTGCCAGCCCCAAGCCGGCCAGTGTGGGTAACTCAGGTTGATCTAGGGGCACAGCGGGGGTAAATCTGCCGCTCAGCAACTGCAAAGGCGCATCCATGCGCGCCTGCCAACGTTGTGCCCAGCCGGTGCGGCTGCGCAGGCGACGCACCACCCCGGTCTGGGTGAACTCTTGCCACAGGATGCGCTTACCTTTGCACCAGGATGCAACCCGCAGATCGCGCGCATACGACCAACCTGGGCCGGTTTCTTCGTGACTGAGCAGGTGGGTGAAGGCCAACTCGGCGTGCAACTGCGCCAGCACGGGCACGGCAGAGCCGACACGCACCAATAGCGGCAGGCCGCGAGCAGCCAGTGCGCCGCGCAGCTCAGTCAAGCAGGCCAATGCAAAATCGACGTGGCTGCCATCGCACTCAGGGCTTTGCAGCCATTCGGGCTCAACAATAAACAGGGCCAGCGCGTCGGCAT
>RFWA01000119.1 GCA_009922295.1 Betaproteobacteria bacterium | reverse complement strand
GGACGTGCTGCCATTGAACAAGGCATCAAGAACCTTGATGTCGAAATCAAGGGTCCCGGCCCTGGCCGCGAGTCCTCAGTGAGGGCGTTGGCGGCACTTGGGATTCGCATCAATATGATTGCTGATGTGACGCCGGTCCCCCACAACGGATGCCGTCCGCAAAAGCGCCGTCGCATCTGATCTTTAAACAAGCCCACCGCCAGCAGCGTCGTGCTGCTGGCTCCCGCGCTCTCGTGCGGTAGTTGACAAAAAGGAAGTTCAAGTGGCACGTTATTTAGGCCCTAAGGCCAAACTATCCCGCCGAGAAGGCACTGACCTGTTCTTGAAGAGCGCTCGTCGTTCGATCGGCGACAAGGCCAAATTTGACTCCAAACCGGGTCAGCATGGTCGCACCTCTGGTGCTCGCACCTCCGACTACGGCCTTCAGCTTCGTGAGAAGCAAAAGGTGAAAAGGATGTACGGCGTGTTGGAGAAGCAATTCCGGCGCTATTTCGAAGAGGCTGACCGCCGCAAAGGCAATACGGGCTCTAACTTGTTGGTACTGCTGGAGTCCCGTCTGGACAATGTGGTCTACCGCATGGGCTTTGGCTCCACACGTGCTGAGGCACGGCAATTGGTGTCGCACAAAGCCATGACCGTGAATGGGAAGAGTGTGAATATCCCCTCTTACATGGTCAAGACCGGCGATGTGATCGCAGTGAGAGACAAGTCCAAGAAGCAGAACCGTGTTGTGGAGGCCTTGCAGTTGGCCCAGCAAGTTGGTATGCCTGCTTGGGTTGATGTGAGCCTTGACAAGGCAGAGGGCATATTCAAGTCCATGCCCGATCGTGACCAGTTCGGTGCTGATATCAATGAATCCCTGATTGTTGAGTTGTACTCGCGTTGATCACCACGATACGCTGTTCCAGTTGAAACCGTTCCTGAGGCGCTGGGCACCGCGCTTCAGGTGCTTCACCAGCCTTACCGGCGTAACGAACCGGGGGTATTGAGAGGAAGTCTGCATGCAAAATAGTCTACTGAAACCCAAAGCCATCAATGTCGAGCAACTTGGACTGAACCGTGCCAAAGTTGCCCTGGAGCCGTTTGAACGAGGCTATGGCCATACGCTGGGCAATGCCCTGCGACGCGTGTTGTTGTCGTCCATGTCGGGTTATGCCGCGACTGAGGTGACCATTGCCGGTGTGTTGCATGAGTACTCATCGATTGATGGCGTGCAAGAGGATGTGGTCAACATCCTGCTGAATTTGAAGGGTGTTGTGTTCAAGTTGCACAACCGTGACGAGGTCACTCTGAGCCTGCGTAAAGATGGCGAAGGCGTCGTATTGGCCAGCGACATACAGACCCCGCATGACGCAGAGATTATCAACCCTGACCATGTCATTGCCCACCTGTCTCACGGCGGCAAGCTGGATATGCAGATCAAGGTCGAAAAAGGCCGCGGCTATGTGCCGGGTACCATGCGGCGTCATGGTGACGAGCCGACAAAATCGATCGGCCGCATTGTGTTGGATGCCTCATTTTCTCCGGTCAAGCGGGTCAGCTACACCGTTGAGAGTGCCCGTGTTGAGCAGCGTACCGACCTGGACAAGCTGGTGGTCGAGATTGAGACCAACGGCGCCATTTCGGCGGAAGATGCAGTCCGCTCTTCGGCAAAAATTCTCGTCGAACAGCTGGCCGTTTTTGCGCAACTTGAAGGCAGTGAACTGGCGGCATTCGATATGCCATCGCCACGCGGCAGTTCGCAGTTTGACCCCATCTTGTTACGCCCTGTGGATGAGAAGTCTTGGCTTCTCGCGGTCTCACTTTGGGCATGAAGCTGGAAAGCTGGCCGCCTGCCGCTCTCGAAAAGCGTTGATCCCCGGAGCCTCACAGGGGCTCCAGTGCAAGGGCAGTACCTGAAACGGCTGCCTGTATTAAAAACTTAAGGAAAGCACCATGCGTCACGGACACGGACTACGAAAACTGAATCGCACCAGCGAGCATCGCTTGGCAATGCTTCGCAACATGATGAACTCGCTCATCGAGCATGAGGTCATCAAGACCACGCTGCCCAAGGCCAAGGAACTGCGCCGTGTGGTGGAGCCTATGATCACCTTGGCCAAAGAGGCCACAGTCGCCAACCGCCGGCTGGCCTTTGACCGGCTGCGCGACCGCGACAGCGTCGTTAAGTTATTCAATGATCTGGGCCCGCGCTTCAAGGCTCGTCCTGGTGGTTACACCCGCATCCTGAAGATGGGCTTTCGTGTCGGTGACAACGCGCCCATGGCTTTGGTTGAGTTGGTGGATCGCCCAGCTGAAACTGATGCGGCTGCAGTCGAGCCAAGCAAGGCTGAATAGGCTATAATTACCCTCTACCGCGCGATGGAGCAGTCTGGTAGCTCGTTGGGCTCATAACCCAAAGGTCGGAGGTTCAAATCCTTCTCGCGCAACCAAAAAATGGCAACCTGTTGCCACCAAAACGCCCACTTAAAGTGGGCGTTTCGTTTTGTGCGGGGCAGCGATAAGGGCTCATATGATCCAGGGGTTGATTGCAGGTACCTTGTTGGCAAAGCCCGAGATTCGCGAAGGTAAGAACGGAAGTTCGTTTACCTTGGCTAAGCTCCGTACAGTAGCCGGTGATGGTGAGAGCCTGATCGTCAATGCGATCGCTTTTTCGCCGCAGGCCAGTGACTCACTCTTGGCCTTGGAGGAAGGGGACGCCGTCGCGGTTGCGGGCGCCTTGACGCCGAAGGTATGGCTGGACAAACAGGGCAACGCTCGACCCGCCTTGGACATGATTGTCAGCCGGGTGTTGGTGGCGGATCTGTCTGAGGTGATCCATGGTGCTCGCAACTGATTTGCAGGGTGTGCTGGTAGGCTCTCAGATGCGTGAGCAGCAAGTGATGGGCCCTCGCTGCGGAAAAAAATGAAAGGGTTGCCGATCAAGGACGGCGCTAACATCAGGGCAAGGACCAAGCCAAACCAACCGGACCCCCTAATGCGCATCAAACACATTGAATCGTTCATCTTGCACATCCCTGTGACGGGGAGCCAGATTGCCGACAGCACCCACACCATCTCTCATTGGGGGGTCGTCGGCGCATGTATCAGCACAGAGGATGGTATGAAAGGCTACGGGTTTACCGGCACCCATGCCCACCTGGCGAGCGACCAACTGATTACCCGTTGCATTGACACCTGCATCGCGCCTTTGTTGCTGGGTGAGGATGCCAATGACATTGAGCGCCTGTGGCAGAAAGTTGCACGCCAACCGGCATTGCAGTGGGTAGGACGCGCCGGGATTACCTCGTTGGCGCACGCGGCCATTGACGTCGCATTGTGGGACCTGCGCGCCAAATTCCAGCAAGTTCCCTTGTGGCAGTGCCTCGGTGGTGCAGTACGCCAGCAGGTTCGAGCCTACAACACTGACATTGGCTGGCTGTCGATTCCGGATGCCCAGTTGGTACAGGGGGCGCAGCAGGCCGTGGCAGACGGATTTACTGGCATCAAGATCAAGGTTGGTTCCACGGTGGAGCGTGACCTGGCCCGACTTCGTGCCGTGCGCCGGGCTGTGGGGGACCAGGTGACTTTGGCGATTGACGGCAACGGGAAATGGGACCTCCCCGATTGCCTTCGTTTTTGCCGTGCCGCGGAGGACCAAAACGTATTCTGGTTTGAGGAGCCCCTGTGGTACGACGCGGTCCAGCGTCATGCCCAATTGGCCCGCGCCACCAGCATCCCAGTGGCGCTCGGGGAGCAACTGTATAGCGTGGATGCCTTTGCCGAGTTCATTGGTCAGGGCGCGGTGCATTGGCTACAACCAGACGTCACGCGTATGGCCGGCCTGACTGAGGTATTACGGGTGATCGAGTTGGCTGCGGCCCATCGGCTACCGGTGGCTCCCCACGCGGGTGATATGAGCCAGGTCCATCAGCATCTGAACTTCAGCCGTGCAGCTTGCAGCGTGTTGGAGTACATCCCCTGGATTCGTGACTGTTTTGAAGAGCCTGCCCGCGTCGTTGACGGGCATTACCAGCCGCCGCAACAACCCGGCGCCAGCACCACGCCCACCGCCCAGGCTTTCGCGCGGTACGCCCAGGCAACATCCTGAATCCGGCCCGCATGCCAGCCCGATAATGGGCGCTGATCGAACCTAACCTGTCCTCTCATGATGATGCAATATAAAAACCTCGGAAAAAGCCCTCTTAAAGTGTCCCGCTTGTGCCTGGGCAGCATGATGTTTGCCGACCAGACGGATCTGGCCGAAGCGCGACTCATCGTCGACCATGCACATGCCCATGGCTGCAATTTCATTGACACCGCCGACGTCTATTCGCACGGCAAATCAGAGCAGATGGTGGGCGAACTGCTGCAGGGCCAGCGGCAGCACTGGGTTCTGGCCAGCAAAGTGGGCAATGCCCTGTCCGAGCGTCCCAACGAGGGGCGCTACTCGCGGACCTGGATGTTGCGTGCCTGCGAGGACAGCCTGCAGCGGCTGCGGACCGATCATTTGGACATCTACTATTTGCACCGCGATTACAACGGCATGGGTTTGGAGGAGCCGCTGCGCGCCATTGAGGCCCTGCTGCGAGACGGCAAGATTCGCTACTGGGGTGTATCCAATTTTCGTGGATGGCGTATCAGCGAGATGGTGCATATGGCGCGCCAGTTCAACATGCCCGGCCCGGTGGTTTGCCAGCCCTATTACAACCTGCTCAACCGCCTGCCTGAATCAGAAATTCTCGAGGCCTGCGGCCACCACGGCTTGGGTGTGGTGCCCTACAGCCCGATTGCCCGCGGCGTCTTGACCGGCAAATACGCACCAGGTCAAACACCGCAGGCGGGGTCGCGCGCGTTCCGGGCCGACAAGCGGATGATGGAAACCGAGTTTCGCCAGGAGTCGCTGGCCATTGCGCAAACTCTGCGGGCTCACTGCGAGGTCAAGGGCGTGTCGCTGGCGCATTTCGCGACCGCCTGGGTGCTGGCCAATCCGCATATCAGCTCCGTCATCGCCGGGCCGCGCACGCTGGCGCAGTGGCAGGATTATTTTGGTGCCATCGAGGTCCAGATCACTGCGGAGGACGAAGCGCTGGTGAACAGCCTGGTCTCACCCGGCCATTCTTCCACGCCGGGCTACAACGACCCGGCCTACCCACTGGCAGGGCGCTGATAGACCCTGTGAGCTCATCACCCCCTGGCCTGAACCTGGCTCAGCAGGAGGCCGTCAACTACATGCACGGCCCCTGCCTGGTGTTGGCCGGGGCGGGCTCGGGCAAGACCCGGGTGATCACCCATAAGATTGCCCGCCTGATTCAGTCCGGGATGGCGCCGGGCCGCATTGCCGCCATCACCTTCACCAACAAGGCCGCAGCAGAAATGCGTGAACGTGCCAAAGGGCTGATTGGCGGCGCGGCGCGGGAGGTGCTGATCTGCACCTTCCACGCCTTGGGCGTGCGCATGTTGCGCCAGGACGGCGGCGCGCTTGGCCTCAAGCCGCAGTTCTCGATTCTCGACAGCGATGACGTCACCAGCATCCTGAAAGACGCAGGCGGCACCGTCGACGCCGCCACGGCCCGTCAATGGCAGTGGACCATCAGCCTGTGGAAAAACATGGGGCTCAACGCCGAGCGTGCGGCGCTGGCCGCCACAGACGACGGCGAACGGCAGATCGCTCGCGTGATGGCACATTACGAAGAGCGTCTGACGGCCTACCAGAGTGTGGATTTTGACGACCTCATCAGCTTGCCCTTGAAATTGATGCAACACCATGAGGCGGCCCGGCAGCGTTGGCAAGGCTTCATGGGGCATGTCCTGGTTGATGAGTACCAGGACACCAACGCCACCCAGTATGAATTGCTTAAATTGCTGGTCGGTGGCAACCCGGCCACTCAGGCGCGGTTCACAGCGGTTGGCGATGACGACCAGTCCATTTACGGTTGGCGCGGCGCCACGTTGGATAACCTGCGTAAATTACCCCTCGATTTCCCGAGCCTCAAGGTGGTCAAACTTGAGCAAAATTACCGATCCACTGGGGCCATTTTGCGGGCGGCTAATCACGTGATCGGCCCCAACCCCAAGCTGTTTCCGAAAAACCTGTGGAGCGATCTGGGCGACGGTGAGCCGGTGCGGGTGGTTGATGCCGACAATGAGGAGCATGAGGCGGAACGGACCGTGGCGCGGATCCAGAGCTTGCGCGCGGGTACACAGGTCAGCAGCGGCCCGCAGTACCAGGAGTTCAAGGACTTCGCCATTCTTTACCGTGCCAACCACCAGGCCAAGACCTTTGAGAAGGCCCTGCGCAAAGCGCAAATCCCGTACAAGGTATCTGGCGGCACCAGCTTCTTTGATCGCGCCGAGATCAAGGATTTATGCGGCTGGTTTCGTTTGTGGCTCAACCCGGACGATGACCCGGCATTTTTGCGGGCGGTCACCGTGCCTAAACGCGGCATTGGTCATCAGACCCTACAGCAGTTGGGCACGTTTGCCAGCCGCTACCGCATTAGCCTGTTTGAAGCGCTGTTTGCCGCATCGCTGGGCAGTGTGCTGAGCAGCAAAGCGATTGGCAGCCTGCATGAAGACCAATGTGCTGGATTTTTGCGATTGGATGTCGGCCCGCTGCGGCGGTCAGATCTCAGATGTGGCGGGTGTCAGTACCGCCGGTGAACTCAATTGATAAGTGAAGGCCGTTTTGCCAGAGGAAGAAAATAGCTGCGAAGAAGGTAATTAGAGAGACCGCATTAAGCGCCAATGCATGGCGCATAAAAGGAATATCTTTTTTAATTCGGAAAAATTCCATGACTTATTTCTCCTGTGAGCGCCAAACTTGGCCGATAGCGAGTTTCTGAACTTTTTTACCCCTGCCGTACCAGAGGTTAACAAGGCCACGTGAGAAAAAGACTGCTGAAAACATGGAAGTTAAAATGCCAAGGCAATGTACTACTGCGAAGCCTTTAATTGGGCCAGAGCCAAATGCCAGTAATGCAAGACCAGCGATTAAGGTGGTGACGTTTGAATCCAAAATAGTTGCCCAGGCCTTATCAAAGCCAACAGCAATCGCTGTTTGTGGAGCAGTGCCGTTACGCAGCTCCTCACGAATACGTTCGTTGATCAACACATTGGAGTCAATAGCCATACCCAGTGCCAAGGCCATTGCAGCAATACCTGGCAATGTTAGGGTGGCTTGTAGCATTGACAACACCGAGATCAAGAGTAACAAGTTGACTGCTAGAGCCACTACTGAGAATGTGCCAAACAAGAGGTAGTAGGCAATCATGAAAATCGAGATTGCAGCAAAACCCATGATGAGAGATT
>RFWA01000118.1 GCA_009922295.1 Betaproteobacteria bacterium | reverse complement strand
GGCTACTGCTACCTCAACAACGCCGCCATCGCGGCCCAATACCTGCGCGACGCAGGGGCCAAGCGGGTGGCCATACTGGACGTGGACCATCACCACGGCAACGGGACGCAAGATATTTTTTACGACCGCTCCGATGTGCTGTTCGTCTCGATCCATGCCGATCCGCTGATCGATTACCCCTTCTTTCTGGGTCATGCCGACGAGACCGGCACTGGCGAGGGTTTGGGCTACAACCTGAATTTCCCCTTGCCCCAGGGCACGACGTGGTCGGCTTATGACGCAGCGCTGCAGCAGGCTTTGCAGCGCATTCAGGCTTATGCCCCAGATGCCCTCATCGTCTCCTTGGGTGTAGACACCTTCGAGCAAGATCCCCACAGCAAATTCAAACTGGCCGCTGGCGATTTCTCCACATTGGGCGAACGGATTTCCCGATTGAAATTACCCACCGTCTTCGCTATGGAAGGTGGCTATGCCGTCGAAGAACTCGGCGTCAATGCTGTCAACGTGCTCCTGGGCTTCGAGCAGGCTTAACAAACCCAAACCCCATACCGACGCTTTCACTCCAATCACTTTGGATGGGGCAGGGACAGTGCGCGATCAAATTGACCATGCGTGAAAGGAAACTGACGTGACAGTTGAACAAATAGATACTTTAGTGATTGGTGCCGGGCAGGCGGGTGTGGCGATGTGCGAACACCTGAGCCGCTTGGAGATTCCCTACCTGGTGCTCGAGCGCCAGCGCATTGCCGAGCGTTGGCGCTCGGAGCGATGGGACTCGCTGGTCTGCAATGGGCCCGCCTGGCATGACCGCTTTCCTGGGCTGGAGTTTGCCGGACACTCGCCCGACGCCTTTGTGCCCAAGGAGGAGGTTGCACAGTACTTGGAGGCCTACGCTCGCCAGTTCAACGCGCCGATTCGAACCGGCGTTGAGGTCACCTCTGTGGAGCGCAATGTCGGCAGCCCAGGTTTTACCGTCAGCACATCCAAGGGCTCCATACAAGCCAACCGGGTGGTGGTGGCCACTGGGCCGTTTCAGCGGCCGGTGATTCCGCCGATCTTGCCGCAAGGCGAACCCATTGAGCAGATTCATTCGTCGCAATATCGCAACCCTGCGCAACTGCCCAAGGGTGCGGTTTTGGTGGTGGGTGCTGGCTCCTCGGGTGTGCAGATTGCGGCCGAGTTGCAGGCCAGCGGCAGAAAAGTCTATCTGTCAGTCGGGCCGCACGACAGGCCGCCGCGCGCTTACCGCGATCGTGATTTTTGCTGGTGGCTCGGGGTCTTGGGCCAATGGGATGCCTCGGTCATGCAACCCGGTCGGGAGCACGTCACCATCGCGGTCAGCGGCGCGCATGGGGGCCACACCGTGGACTTTCGCCAACTGGCTGCGCAAGGCATCTGCCTGGTGGGCATGACCCGGGCTTACGACAAGGGCGTCATCTCATTTCAGCCCGACCTGGTGGGCAACGTCGCCAGAGGGGATGCCAACTATCTTTCCTTGTTGGATGCGGCCGATGCCTATGTCCAGCGCAATGGTTTGGATCTGCCTGAAGAACCGCAGGCGCGGAAATTTTTGCCCGACCCCGAATGCCTGTTGCAGCCGCTGACTGAGCTGGACCTGCACGCGGCGGGCGTGAACGCCATCGTCTGGGCCACCGGCTTTTCGGTCGACTACAGCTGGCTGCATGTCAACGCCTTCGATGCCGCAGGCAAGCCGCAGCATCAGCGCGGCATCTCCACCGAGCCGGGGGTTTATTTCATTGGCCTGCCCTGGCTGTCACGCCGAGGTTCAGCGTTCATTTGGGGCGTCTGGCACGACGCCAAAAACATTGCCGACCACATCGCCACGCAACGTCAATACGCAGCCTACCGCAAGGTCGCAGCAGCACACTAATTCACCCAAAGGCTTGAGACCCCATGGAACACACCCGAATTCGTCAGTTCAACACCCGCGACACCTATCCCGAGCAAAAGATCGACAACGACCTGTGCCAGGTGGTTGTGGCACGCGGCGCGACTGTGTTTTTACGCGGCCAGATTGGCCAAGACTTAGAGACCTCCAAGAGCGTTTGCATTGGCGACGCCGCAGGCCAAACCGAGCAGGCCATGCACAACATCGACATGTTGTTGCGTGAGGCGGGCGGCAAGCTCGAACACATCTGCAAGATCACCATCTACTTGGTTGACCCACGCTACCGCGAGGATGTTTATCGCACCGTTGGCAAGTGGCTCAAAGGTGTGCATCCCGTGTCAACAGGCATTGTGGTTTCTGCTTTGGCGCGCCCTGAGTGGCTGGTGGAAGTCGATGCGATTGCCGTGATTCCGGACTGAGCGGCGCAGGACCCAGATGACTTTCAGCATTGTTGCGCGCTGCGCATTGACCGGGCAGTTTGGAGCGGCTGTGTGCTCTTCTTCTCCTGCCGTGGCTGCCCGCTGCATCCGCGCCCGCGCCGGCGTCGGGGCGGTGGCCAGCCAAAACATCACCGACCCGGCGCTGGGCAACCAGGCGCTGGACCTGATGGCCAGCGGAATGAGCGCCGAAAAAGCATTGGGGCATTTGTGCGCCACCACACAAAACATCGCGTTCCGGCAGCTGATGGCGGTTGATCGCGCGGGGCTGACTGCCATTTTCACCGGTGACAAGGGCTTGGGGATTGTGGGCCAGGCCGAAGGACCCCACGTTGCCTGCGCTGGCAACTTGCTGGCTGGTGAGGCCATACCGGCTGCGATGGTCAAGGCATTTGAGGACAGCACCGGGCCCTTGGTGGACCGAATGTTGCTGGCCATGCGTGCTGCCATGGCGCTCGGTGGGGAGGCCGGTCCGGTTCACTCTGCGGGTTTGCTGCTTGTGGACGCGCAGTCCTGGCCCATCGCGGACCTTCGGGTGGACTGGAGCGAAGCAGATCCTATCGAGGAACTGAGCCAGTTATGGTCTCTTTACAGCCCTCAAATGGGCAGCTATGTGCAAAGGGCTTTGAACCCGTCAATGGCACCAAGTTACGGCGTTCCCGGTGACCTCTGAGAGCTATTACACTCTGTCGCCTGGCGTCCGGGGCGCCATCAGGGAGGCCTTGGGCACTGTGGCCAGTCGCATCACACTTCGCCAGTTGGAATACTGCGTCGCCGTTGGCGACAGTGGCAGCATTGCTGTGGCGGCCGAACGAATCCACGTCTCGCCTTCGTCCATCTCTGCAGCGGTCACGCATGTAGAGAGCGAATTGCAAGCCGATCTCTTTGTGCGCCATCATGCGCAAGGACTTTCGGTCACTCCGGTTGGACGCCATGTGCTGCGCGAAGCACGCCAGATTCTTGACCTTACCAGCGGCTTGTACACGGTAGCTGCTGAGGTTCAAAATTCGATCAGGGGCCCCTTGCGTGTGGGTTGCCTCACCACCTTGGCGTCTATGGTCATTCCGGAGCTCACCCAGAACTTTGTCCGCGCCCATGCTGGCGTCCAGTTGAGCACGGTCGAAGATCACCAAGAGGGACTTTTCGATCGTTTGCGTTACGCCGAGATCGACATCGCCATCACCTACGATTTGCAAATCGCCACGGCAGACATCGAGTTCGAGGCTCTGGCCAAACTACCGCCCCATGCGGTGGTCAGCGAGCGCCATCCGCTGGCCAAGCAAAATGCAGTCACACTGGAAGAACTGGTCGAGTTGCCCATGGTGCTGCTGGACTTGCCTTTGAGCAGCGAGTACCTGCTCTCGCTGTTCCATGACTTCGTGCCTGGCCCACAGATTGCCGCACGCTCTAAAAGCCCGGAAGTGGTGCGCTCGCTGGTGGCCAACGATGCGGGCTACGCCATCGCCAATGTGCGCCCCAGAACCCAACAGGCCATGGATGGACGCAAAGTGGTCATGCTGCCCCTGGCCGGCCACCACAGGCCCATGCAGCTCGGGCTGGCATGCCCCAAGGGTCGGCGAGTCAGCAGTGTGGTCGAGGCATTTCAGCAATGCTGTCGCGCCACGATTTCCGACCAATACGTGCCCGGCATGACCGCGCCATTTCCTGACGTCATCGATAAAGTGCCGCCCAAAAAGCGGCCGCGCAAGCAGCCTATCGAAAACCAGAACACTTCAGATTCCGCGCATGACTGAAACGCCCAGCGAGCACTTGTTAGCCCGTTTGCTGGCTTTCCAGTCGATCACCCGCCAATCCAATTTGGATCTGATTGACCATGTGCGCCAGTTGCTCGAGGCCAGCGGCATCCCTTGCACCATCGTGCCTGACGAGACCGGCTCCAAGGCCAATTTATTTGCCTCGGTCGGTCCCGCAGATCGACCGGGTGTGCTGCTGTCGGGCCATACCGACGTGGTTCCGGTAGCCGGCCAGGCCTGGACGGTGCCGCCCTTTGCGATGACCCGTCGCGAAGGCCGCCTGTATGGGCGCGGCAGTGCCGACATGAAAGGCTTTGTGGCCTGCGCGGTGCAGGCCATGATCCAGGCCAGCCAACAGTCCTTGACCAGGCCGCTGCAGTTGGCTTTGTCCTATGACGAGGAGATCGGCTGTATCGGTGTGCGGCGTCTGCTCGATGTGCTGGAGACCGCGCCGGTGCGGCCCTTTGTGTGCGTGGTCGGGGAGCCCACCCTCATGCGCGTGGCCACTGGCCACAAGGGCAAGACCGCCTTGCGCGCCATCTGCCACGGGCAGGAGAGCCATTCGGCCTTGGCACCGCTGGCCGTCAATGCGCTGCATCTGGGCTTTGACTTGGCGCAGCGCATCCGCGCCATCCAAGCCCGAGTGGCCGAACAAGGTCAGCGCGATGACGCTTATGACGTGCCGTATTCCACGCTGCACATCGGCAAGTTCAGTGGCGGCACGGTGCTCAACATCGTCCCCAACCGTTGTGAGTTCGACTTCGAGATTCGCAATCTGGCAGCAGACAACCCGGCCCCTTGGATCGACGAATTGCGCGAGGCCGCCGATGCGCTCGCGGCACCTGCACAAAAGTTATCGCCCCAAGCCGCCATCGAGATCGACGTGGTCAATCAATACCCGGGTCTGGACACGCCAGTCACCAGCCAGGCGGTCGCTTTCATTGAGTCGTTCTCGCCCCACGGCTCTATCGACGTGGCACACAAGCCGGACGAGTATGTGGAGGCGCGGCAGCTGGCACTGTGCGATCAGTTCTTGAACCGGCTCATCACGTCACTGCAATCTTGACGTTCACGCTGGTGCACCCGCCATGGGCGCACCAGCGATGCACTCACTTGACCATGCGCACCGGCTGCCAAGGCAGCAATTCAGCCACTTCCCGCTTGAATGGCAATTCGTCGCCGGTTTCCGCCGGACCGCCAAAATTGCGAGCGTATTTATGGCCCGCGTAAACCGCTGCGGCAATCGGCGCTGGCGCCATCGCGTCACCGATCAAGCTCACCGATTCAATGCCGCAGTCAGCCCATTGGTCTGAGGCCGCCGTCAGCGCCAGATAGGCGCTGTCGTTGGGCAAGCGCGCTGTCACCAGCACCACGGCCTCGGTGGCCACCGTGAAACGTTTGCCGGTATAGACGCACTGCGACTCCACAGACCCCAGGTTGACCTGAGCCAGTCCGCGGTGCGGCAGCATCTGCACGCCCAGATTGAGCAAATGGGCTTGAATCCTCGATTGCTCCAGGGTGTTGTGGGTCCAGTTGGAGGCATCGGCTGCCGGCGTCATCAGCGTCACCCGATACCCGTCCTTGACGAGCAGTTCGGCCAACACGCCACCGATGTAGTAATGGTCGTCGTCATAAAGCAGCACCTCACGGCCTTGCGGTCGCCGTCCGGCCATCAAGTCATCCGGGGTGAACACCTCCTGCGCTGCATCGACCGAAATAGGCAAGGTCTGAAACCGGGCCACCCCGTCGCGACGCCAAGTCGAGCCGGTCGCCAGCACCACATGCTCGAAACCGAACTCCAGAATGTCAGAGGCGGCCAAAGGACTGGCCAGGCAAATTTCCACGTTGGGCATGCGTTCGAGTCGGTAGGTGCGGTAGTCGCGCACCCGGCCCCAGGCCGACAGGCCTGGCAGGCGTGCTTCGCGGCTGACGCGCCCACCCAGCTCGTTGCTGGCTTCGGCCAGCATCACGTCATAGCCCCGCTGGCCCAGCGCCGAGGCCGCCTCCAGCCCTGCCGGACCCGACCCCACCACCAACACCCGCGTTGGCGCGTGTCGCGGCGCGATGATCTCCGGGTGCCAGCCTCGCCGCCACTCCTCGCCCATGGTCGGATTTTGCGTGCATCGAATCGGCGACATGGTGAAGTCGCCCGAAACGCAGAAGTTGCATCCTATGCATTCGCGGATGTCCTCCATCCGACCCTCTTCGACCTTCTTGGGCAAAAACGGATCGGCGATGGACGGCCGTGCCGCACCGATCAGGTCGAGCACGCCTTGGCGAACCAAGCGCACCATCAGGTCAGGCGAGGTAAAGCGCCCGACGCCCACCACCGGTTTGCTGGTCAACTTCTTGATGCCGGTCACGAAGGACTCTTGCGAGCCCTCCTCAGCAAAGCGCGAGGTGGTGGAATCGTTCTCCCAACCGGCCATCACCACGTCCCACAAATCGGGCAAGTCACCAATCAGCCCAATGAGTTCATGGGCCTCTTCACGGTGCAGGCCCACCGGGCCCATCAGCTCATCCAGACTCATGCGGAAAACCACCCCACAGCGGTCCCCAATCGCGTCGCGGGTGTCGTCGATCAGCTCACGGATCAAGCGCGACCTGTTCACCAGCGAGCCGCCGTATTCATCGGTGCGGTTATTGAAGCGGCGCGAAAGAAAGTGGTGCAAAACCCCCAGTCCATGGGCCGCATAGACATAGACCAGATCAAAGCCGGCCGTCTTGGCCCGCACAGCGGCCGCACGGTGCCAGCGGCGCAAATTGGCAATGTCGCGCTTGTCCATGGCGCGGGCCTGATAGGGGTCGTGTTGAAATGTGGCTACGGGTAGATTCGCCGGTCCCAGAGGCACCTCGCGGGTATAGAAATTCGAGCCGTTCATGCCGTTGTAGGCCAGCTCGATCCCGGCCAGTGAGCCATGGGCATGAATCGCCTCCACACCGCGGGCGAGCGCGGGTATGTCGCGATCGTCCCAAATGCGCTGCTCAATAAACGGCGTGATTTCTGAGGTGTAGTGAATCTCCGCCTGCTCGGTGCACACCACCCCCCAGCCGCCCTCGGCCTTGATGCCGCGCATCGTGGCATGGGCTGTCGGGTCGCGGTAGCCCATGCCATTGCATTGGGGCACTTGGTAGAAGCGATTGCGGGTCTTGACCGGCCCGATCTGGACCGGCTCAAACAAAATGTCGT
>RFWA01000117.1 GCA_009922295.1 Betaproteobacteria bacterium | reverse complement strand
ACCAGATGCCCGGCTCCACGTACGTCAGCGTGATCTGCTTGCCAGAGATCGAGGTTGAGCTGACCCGTACCGCACCCCGAGCACAGGCGATCCATTCCTCTGGCGGTTCGCCTCGGGCGGCGATCAGCTCGCTGTCCTTGAAACGTTTGACGTAGGCGCATCGGAGTATGTCGTGACGCAGGGAAGGGGATAAGGACGCGAACCAGCGACCGGAATTGATCGCTTCACGCTCGTCGATGGTAAGAATGGGATCGTCCATAGCCTGTCTTGTGGGTGACTTAAAAACGCCTGATTGTCGCGCGCGGGACCAGTCGACCACCCGGACTCTAAAGTCTCAGCCTACTGGTAGGTTGGTGTTGTCTTATTGAGAAACGCAGTTATGCCAATGTCGGCGTTGGCATGATGGAGGTTACGGACAAAGTGGTCGCGCTCATGGTCCAGTTGCTGGTCCAGGCCGTTCGCGCAGGCCTGACGTGTCAAGGTCTTGGCGCTGGCCAAGGCATTGGGGGCACGGGCGTTGAGCCCTTCAGCCAGTGCCATGGCCATCTGAAGCGCGGTCCCCCTCGGTCCGACCTGATTGACCACACCAAGTTCGTGCAGGCGCTGGGCACTGATTCGGTTGCCGCACATCAGGAGTTCCGTCACCAGTTGTCGGGGCAGGGCCTGCGCCAGGCTCCAGCTGCCGCCGCCATCCGGGGATAGGGCAACCGAGCTGTAGGCCATGACCATGACAGCGTCATCGGCTGCGACCAGCAGGTCACAGGCCAGTGCCAGTGAAAAGCCTGCGCCGGCTGCCGCACCTTCTACCGCTGCGATCACGGGTTTGGGGCAGTGAGCGATCGACTTGATCCATTGGTGCAAGCCCTCTATGCTTTGTGCCTGCACTTCAGGTGCTTGGGCCCTGTTGGCTTGCAGGCGCTGCAAATTGCCGCCAGCGCTGAAGACCCCACCGTCACCGGTGATCACGATCGATCGGATGCCGGCATCCTTACTGGCCATACTCAAAGCGTCTTGCCCCGCAGCATAAATCTCGGGGCCGAGTGCGTTGCGGTATTCCGGGTTGGCAATGGTCAGGACCAAGGTCTGGCCGGAGCGGCTTTGGTGGAGTGCGGCAGCCATCAGGGGTTCAGTCTTCAACGTGCAACAAACTCAGGCCAATCGCGCCGCGCCGCCTGAGCCAGGGGCTGGGCCGGTAGCGAGGGTCACCGTAAACGGTTTGCATGTTGAACAGTACCTCCAGCACGTTGGTCGGCCCCAGCAGGTTGCCCAGGGCCAGCGGTCCGCTGGGGTAACCCAGGCCAAGGGTGACGGCGGTCTCTAGATCGGTAGGCGAACAGATGCCCTGCTGGCAAATGTCGCTGGCAATGTTGACAATGGTTGCCACCACCCTTTGCGTCACAAAGCCACCACTGTCTCGGATCACACTGACCGGCTTGCCATCGCGCGCAAACAGGGCATGAGCGGCTTGTCGTATGTCGCGCCGAGTGGCCGGATTAGTCGCCAGAACTCGGCGTCGTGTTGTGGCGTCATCCACCAGCATGTCAATGCCTACGGTGCGAGCCGGGTCGAGGCGTTCCACAACGGCCACTGTGGTGATGTCAAAACCCAGCGGTGCCACCAGGCTCAGGGCCTGCGGTGAGGGCGAGGCGCCTGTTTCTATGCGGGCACCGAGGGTTTTGACCAGCAGCAGGAGCTCTGCCCGTCGTGCTGCGCGTGGTGATACCCAGACCGGTGGCATCTCATCGACCATTGGCGCAATGGCCTCGGGGCTGATCTGAGCCACGCCTTCTTGGTAGCTGTAAAAACCTTCGCCCACTTTTTTCCCGAGCAGCCCGCCTGCGAGTCGCTGTGCCGTGATCACGCTCGGCCGATACCGTGGCTCTTCATAATATTGGTGGTAGACCGATTCCATCACCGGGTGGGAGACGTCAAGTGCGGTGAGGTCCATCAGCTCAAACGGACCGAGCTTGAAGCCAATCTGGTCTTTCAGGATGCGATCGACGGTGGCGAAGTCGGCTACGCCTTCGCTCACCAGCCGCAATGCCTCGGTGCCGTAACCGCGTCCGGCGTGGTTAACGATGAAGCCTGGCGTATCCTGGGCGCGGACCGGGGTGTGGCCCATCTGCCTGGCAAACACGGACAAGGCGTCGCACACAGTTGCGTCGGTCTTTAGGCCAGCGATGACCTCCACCACCTTCATCAGCGGCACAGGATTAAAGAAATGAAAGCCCGCCAGCCGCTGCGGCCGCTTGAGCCGAGCCCCTAGCGCTGTGATCGACAGAGAAGACGTGTTGCTGGCCAGCACAGCATCGGGGGCCAGCAGTTCCTCGAGCTGGCTAAAAAGGTCGGCCTTGGCATCGAGGCGTTCCACAATCGCCTCTACCACCAGTTGGCAGGAGGCCAGCTCGGCTAAGGAAGCCACGCAGTGCAGGCGCGACTTGTAGCCTGCCACCTGAGCCTGCTCCAGTCGTCCTTTGTCCTGTAACTTGTCCCATTGTGAAAAGACCGCCGTTTGCGCTGCCGCGCTGGCGCTGGATTGGGTGTCGAAGAGAAAGACACTGCTGCCCGCCTGGGCCGCCAGCTGGGCGATACCGCGACCCATAGCGCCTGCGCCAATAATGCCGACCTGTGAAAAATGGAGGGTCATGGTTTAGATGAGGGCTGGCAAGTGGGCCAGAGCCGACGGCTGGCCGATCACCAACGCCTGGTGTTGATCAGCGGCGAACCTGCAGAGCGCCTGGGTTGACGATGTTGGTCGGCGTGCCTTTGATGAAGTTGATGACGTTGTCAAAGGCTGCGCTGAAGTACAGCTCGTAGCTGTTTTGCTCTACATAGCCGATGTGGGGCGTGCAAATGCAGTTCTCTAAGCGCAGCAGGGCGTGGCCTTGCAAGATGGGCTCGGACTCAAACACATCGACCGCAGCCATGCCGGGTCGGCCGCGGTTGAGTGCCGCCATCAGTGCATCGGGCTCGATCAATTCGGCGCGTGACGTGTTGACCAGCACGGCAGTGGGTTTCATCTTTGACAGGTCATCCAGCCGTACCATTCCTCGCGTGTCATCAGAAAGCCTCAAGTGGAGCGAGAGCACGTCGCACTGCGCAAAGAAGTCGTCCCGGCTGCTGGCGGCTTCAAAGCCATCGACGACGGCGCGCTCACGCGAAGAGTCACGGCCCCAGACGATGACCTTCATACCAAAGGCTTCCCCATAACCAGCCACCAATTGACCAATTTTTCCGTAGCCCCAGACGCCCAGTGTTTTGCCCTTGAGCACTGTGCCGATACCAAAATTGGTCGGCATGGCGCCTGACTTCAAGCCTGACTGTTGCCAGACCCCGTGCTTCAGGTTGGCGATGTAGTGCGGTAGGCGGCGCATCGCTGCCATGATCAGTGCCCAGGTGAGCTCCGCCGGCGCAGTGGGCGAGCCAGTGCCGTCTGCCACGGCGATGCCACGCTCGGTACAGGCAGCCACGTCGACATGTGGCCCGATTTTGCCGGTCTGCACGACCAGTTTCAGCTTTGGCAGCTTTTCAATCAAGGCGCGAGGCAAATGGGTGCGCTCCCGATTCAGAACAATCACGTCGGCGTCCTTCAGGCGGACGGACAACTGGCCCAGGCCCTTAACGGTATTGGTGTAAACCTTTGCCTGGTAGGCTTCAAGCCGGGCTGCGCAGGGCAGCTTTCGCACGGCGTCTTGGTAGTCATCAAGGATCACAATATTCATGAGCGAGATTGTGCCTCGGTATGACAGCCTACCGAGGCCCTGAGCTAATTTCTTGTATCAGGGCGCTCTTGGCTGGTAAGCTGGGCCCACCAGGCCAGCTGAGTTCCGCCAATTTATTGGCGGGCAGATTCGTTTGCAACCAAGCGGTCAAGCTCGGCGCAGACATCGGCCATGCGACCAGACATGACCATTCGGCCCACATGGCTGGCGGGCTGGCCGGACTCGACGATGCGCTCAATGCGCAGCGGCCGTACGCGGTGTGTCTGAGCATGATAAATGCCCCTAGACCTTGCTGCCATTGGTTTGTATGCTATCGAATTAGGAGTTTTCGACCGATCTGCGGCCTGGATGCTAGGCGCCTGTTGTGAGCCAATTGGGCTTCGGTGGGGTAGCAGCCAGCGTGCCCATGCTTGAACAGGGGACATCATGTCAGAAATCGCGAATAGGGCAATGCTCATGGTTTGGGTCCTTGGCTGATTACATCAGCATGGTGTTGCGGATCAGGCCGACGGCCAGTCCTTCAATTTCAAATGGCTCACCTGGCTCGACCACGATGGTTTGATAGTCGGGGTTTTCAGGGTGCAACTCAATTTGGTCCTTGTTGCGTCGGAAACGTTTGACGGTGACTTCGTCGCCAAGGCGGGCGACCACGATTTGCCCATTCTTGGCGTCTTTGGTGGCTTGCACTGCCAGCAAGTCGCCGTCCATGATGCCGGCATCGCGCATGGACATGCCGCGTACCTTCAGCAGGTAGTCGGGCTTGTGCTGGAACAGGCTGTTTTCCAGGTAATAGGTCTGATCGACATGCTCTTGCGCGAGAATCGGCGAGCCGGCGGCAACCCGTCCAATGAGTGGCAAGGCCAATTGGGCAAAGCCTGGCAGGGGTTGCGAATACTGCTTGCTGCGCAGTGCATTGATGGAGCGCATGGCATCGCTTCTGAGCCGGATACCGCGGGACGTGCCACTCACGAGCTCAATGACACCTTTGCGGGCCAGGGCTTGAAGATGCTCTTCAGCGGCATTGGCTGACTTGAAGCCAAGCTCGGTGGCGATCTCGGCGCGGGTGGGTGGAGCGCCGGTGCGGGCAATGGCGCTCTGGATCAGGTCCAGGATTTGTTGCTGGCGGGCGGTCAGTTTCGGGCTCTCAAGCATGGCGACTCCTTGGCGGTGTTGTGCGTTGCTGGGCAGTAAAGCACTGGTTTCATATCCAGTAACTGTATTTTTAACCAGTTTTATAGAGTTTGCAAGTGATGGTCACAAAAATAGTTGAAAAAATTGTTGTCCTGGGGACTGGTGGCACGATTGCCGGGGTGGCCAGTCGTCCATCTGACAACCTCGCTTACTCGGCAGCACAGTTGACGGTGTCCGATTTGCTAAAAGGTGTTCAGGGCATGGCCGAGGTGTTGGATGGCTCTTATCTGGTGTCCGAACAGGTGGCGCAGCTTGACAGCAAGGACATGACGTTTGCCGTGTGGCAGCAGCTGGCGCTTCGTGTAGACCAATACCTGGCGCAAGAGGATGTGCGAGGCATCGTGATCACCCATGGCACTGACACTCTGGAGGAAACCGCTTATTTTCTGCTGTCTGTGCTGCCGATAGCTGCTCTGGCTCGCAAGCCGGTGGTGCTGACCTGTGCCATGCGACCTGCCACGGCACTCGCGCCTGATGGCCCACAGAATCTGCTGGATGCGGTCGCCGTGGCTAATGCATCCGGTGCCTGTGGCGTATTGGTGGTCTGTGCTGGTGTTTTGCACTGCGCGCTGGACGTGCAAAAAGTGCATCCGTATCGGCTCGACGCTTTTGGGTCCGGGGACTCTGGGCCACTTGGCTATATGGAAGAAGGCACCATTCGCCTAGTGAAGAATTGGCCTGCAGCCCTTGTCGGTTGTAGCGAGGGTGCTATTCATTCTATAGCTAGTGGCAACCGCTGGCCCAGGGTCGAACTGGTGCTGAGCCATGCCGGGGCTAGTGGTGCAGTGGTGGACGCATTATTGTCCCAAGAGAAAAATGGGCTGGAGCCGCTGCGGGGACTGGTGGTAGCGGGCACCGGGAACGGCTCGGTCCACCAAGATTTGGAACTTGCTTTACTGCGGGCTCAAGCCAGGGGCGTGCGTGTTTGGCGGGGAACCCGGTGTGCCTTGGGCCGCGTGTTGCCAACGGCAGGGCAGCGCTTGCCGGATTCGTCGGGTTTGTCGCCCGTCAAGGCTCGAATTGCCCTGATGCTGAGCTTGCTGGACTGAGCCTCAGCTGGCCAGTGCCGCGAAGGCGCGTTCCTTGATCTCGTCCACGCTCCCAGTGCCGCTGATGGCGCGGTATTGGGGTGCATCGTTGGCGCCGGTATGGGCCCATCCGCTGTAGTAATCGATCAACGGCCGGGTTTGGGCGCTGTAGACATCCAGCCGTTTCTTGACTGTTTCTTCTTGATCATCGGCACGCTGGATCAAGGGCTCGCCGGTGATGTCATCCAGCCCGTCTGCTTTTGGGGGGTTGAATTTGACGTGGTAGGTCCGGCCTGAGGCCGGGTGGGAGCGACGTCCGCTCATGCGCTCGACAATGGCGTCAAAGGGCACATCGATTTCAAGCACATAGTCCAGATTGACGCCAGCAGCCTTCATGGCATCGGCCTGCGGTAGGGTGCGTGGGAACCCATCAAACAAAAAACCGCCGGCGCAATCGGCTTGCGCCAGTCGTTCTTTCACCAGATTGATGATCAGGTCGTCACTGACCAAGCCGCCTGACTCCATCACTTGTTTTGCCTGCAGGCCTAGCGGTGTGCCCGCTTTGACGGCGGCGCGCAGCATGTCACCGGTAGAAATTTGGGGGATCGCGTACTTTTGGCAGATGAAGGTGGCTTGTGTGCCTTTTCCAGCGCCGGGGGCGCCCAACAGAATGAGTCTCATGCTTGTCCTTGGAATAATTTGAGTCAGGCCACACGGCCAGGGTGGCCGCCTGTCAAACGGTGACACCCTCAATTTTGGAGAATAGCACGCACAGCTTTTGCCTGGCTGACAAGGCCACCGCCAAGACCTGACGGTTCAGCGGGTAATCAGGCGCCGTACCCGATCCAGGTCCTGAGGCGTATCGACACCGAGGCCCGGCGGCTGCAGGGTTACGTGGACGGCGATCCGATAACCATGCCACATGGCTCGCAGTTGCTCCAGGGCCTCTGTGATTTCGATTGGCGCTTGCGCCAGCTTGGGAAACTGGCGCAGAAAGCCGGCCCGGTATGCATAGATACCGATGTGGCGCAGGGGCTGTGGCTGCGTTGGCAGCCCCATCGTCCCGGTGCCTCCGGCTTTCTGGGGTTGGTCCCGCCAGTACGGAATGGGCGCGCGGCTGAAATAAAGTGCCAGGCCCTGCGCGTCGAGCACCACTTTCACCACGCTGGGGTTGTGAAAATCCGCCTCGTTATCGATGGCATGGGCTGCTGTGCTCATGCTGGCCTGGGGCTGCTGCGTCAACAGCATCGCCACTGCGCCAACCAGCTCGGGGTCAATCAGCGGCTCATCCCCCTGCACGTTGACCACGATGTGCTCATCGGGCAAGCCGAGCAAGCTGCTTGCTTCAGC
>RFWA01000116.1 GCA_009922295.1 Betaproteobacteria bacterium | reverse complement strand
ACATTTTTTGGGCCGCATGCCTACTTGACGCCAAAAATCTACCCAGACCTGACCCGGGTTCCGAGCTGGAATTACTTGGCGGTGCACTGTCAGGTGGAGACCACATTGATTGACCTGCCAGAGGACAAGGATGTGTTGCTCAAACACCTGATTGCCGACCATGAACCCGGCTATGCCGCCCAGTGGCGTGGCCTGGACGAGGGCTACACCCAGAAAATGCTGGGCGGCATTGTGGCGTTTGAACTGCAAGTCACCAAACTGGAGTGCAAGCTCAAGCTCAACCAGCATCGACCCGAGTCACACCCCAAACTGCATGCCCTCTACGCCAGTGGCAACGACCATGAGCGAGCCTTGGCCGGCTGGATGTCGCGGCTGGGTATGGCCGAGCCAACACCCGATCAGAATGACTGACGATGACGCCATGGGCCTGGCGATGGCTCAGGCCCGTTTGGCGGGCGCGGCCGGCGAAGTGCCTGTAGGCGCAGTGGTGGTGCACCGGGGTCGGGTGGTCGGGGAGGGTGGTAACGCGCCGATTGGCAGTCACGACCCGAGCGCACACGCCGAAATGGTGGCCTTGCGCGCCGCAGCCCAGGCACTGGGCAATTACAGGCTCGACGACTGCGTGTTGTACGTGACTTTGGAGCCCTGCGCCATGTGCGTCGGTGCCATGCTGCATGCCAGGCTCAAACGTGTGGTGTTCGGCGCGACCGACCCCAAAACCGGCGCGGCCGGCTCGGTCATCAATTTGCTGGCCGAGCGGCAACTCAACCACCAGACTGAGGCGCAAGGCGGCGTTTTGGCTGAGCCCTGTGCGGCGCTGCTGCAAGAGTTTTTCAAAGCCCGGCGCCAGGATGCCCGGGTGCACCACCAACCCCTGCGCGAAGATGCTTTGCGCACGTCGTCCGAAGCTTTCGAGCACTTGCCCGATTACCCCTGGCCTCCGAATTACCTGAGCGATCTGCCAGCGCTGGGCGGTCTGCGCCTGCACTATTTGGACGAGGGGCCGCGCGAGGCGCCTGTCACTTACCTGTGCCTGCACGGTAACCCAGCCTGGAGCTACCTTTACCGCAAGATGATTCCGGTGTTTTTGCGGGCCGGCGCCCGGGTGGTGGCGCCAGACATGGTCGGTTTTGGCAAGAGCGACAAACCCAAAAAGGACAGTGCGCACAGCTTTGCCTGGCACCGCGAGGTGTTGTTGGAATTGGTCGAAAGGTTGGACTTGCAGCGGGTGGTGATGGTGGTGCAGGATTGGGGGGGCATTCTGGGCCTGACGCTGCCCATGGCGCAGCCGGAGCGTTACCAGGGGTTACTGGCGATGAACACCCTTTTGGCCACGGGCGACGCGCAGCTGTCAAGTGGCTTCCTGGCATGGCGCGTCATGTGCGCCAACAACCCCGAGTTCAATGTGGGTCGCTTGTTGGGCCGGGGCAATCCCCATCTCAGCGCCGCCGAATGCGCCGCTTACAACGCACCGTTTCCGGACCGTGGCTATCGGGCCGCGCTTCGCACTTTTCCGGCGCTGGTGCCTGAATTTGAAGATTCTGACGGCGCCGCGCTGTCCAGGCAGGCCCGCGATTTCTGGCGCGACAAGTGGGCTGGCCAGACCATGATGGTGGTCGGCACGCAAGATCCGGTGCTGGGTCTGCCGGTGATGACGGCCCTGCAGGGCGACATCCGCCACTGCCCGGCGCCCATGCTGTTGGACGAGGCCGGCCATTTTGTGCAGGAGCATGGCCAAGCGATTGCGCAGGCGGCAGTCGCCCGCTTTGGTCCCGACAAGATGGCCGTTTCAAGGGACCAGATAATCAAGGCTGATTAATTGGAATCTGACCCCTATTTATGAGCAAGCACATTTACGTCTATTCACCCTCTGGCGCCGTGCGGGACAAGGCGGCCTTTCGGCGAGGTATCAAGCGGCTGACTGCAATGGGGCACCAGGTTGAGGTGGATGAGGCAGCATTGGCGAGTCACCTGCGTTTTGCCGGCGACGATGCCACCCGGCTGGCGGGGATTCATCGTGCGGCGGCCAGTGGCGCCGATGTGGCGCTGATTTCTCGCGGTGGTTACGGCTTGACTCGAATTCTGGGTGGTATTGAGTACAAGCAGGTGGCGCGCGCCATCGACAAAGGCATGTTATTTGTCGGGATCAGCGATTTCACCGCCTTCCAGAGCGCCGTGCTGGCTCGTACCGGTGGCGTGACCTGGGCCGGCCCGGCCCTGGGAGAAGGTTTTGGTATGGCAGCGCCCGCTCTACCCGACGAGATCATGGCCGCCTGTTTTGACGACTTGCTGAGTGGGCAGGGGGAGGGCGCTGGCTGGCGCCAGCTCGCAGACGCCAAAGGCCCGGTGACTGATGCTACTAAAATAATAGCTAATAAGCCAATGAATACGGGGCCTGGAGCTACATTTGACATCAAGAAGTCAATGCTGTGGGGTGGCAACCTGACGGTGCTCAGTTCCTTGCTGGGTAGCCCCTATTTTCCGCAGGTCAGGAAGGGGTTGTTGTTTCTGGAAGACGTCGCCGAGCACCCCTACCGCATTGAGCGCATGCTGACCCAGTTGCTGCACGCCGGTGTGCTGGGTCAACAACGGGCCATTATTCTGGGTCAGTTCACCGACTTCAAGCTGGTCCCGCATGACCGCGGCTATAAGCTGGCGACGGTGGTGGACTGGTTGCGTAGCCAGCTCAAGATCCCGGTGCTGACCAATTTGCCTTTTGGCCACGTTGCCACCAAGGTCCTGCTGCCGGTGGGCACCCAGGCCCAGTTGCTCGTGGATGGCCGTGATGCCATGCTGTACTGGGGTTAGCGTGCAAATCTTCAATACGGGAGGGCAATAGTTCGATGGCCCAGGCCGATCTGGCGATCCTCGGCGCCGGAGCCGCTGGAATGATGGCGGCATTGGCGGCTAACGACCGTGGGCGTCGCGTGGTCGTGTTCGACCCCATGGCGAATCAAGCGAACAACTTTGCAATCAGCGGTGGGCTGTTTCCAGCGGCCGGATCCAGGCTGCAAAGGGCCGCGGCCATCGACGACTCTCCACAGGCCTGGCTGACAGACCTGCGCACCTATGCCGGTGACACCGTCAACGACCGCATCTGTCAAGCCGTGGCTCAGGCTTTGCCGCAGGTCGTGGATTTTTTGCTTGATCGGTGCCAGGCGCCGCTTCGCTTCCTGCCCGACATGGTTGCGCCCGGCCATCAACAACTGCGGTTTCACAGTGTGACGCCGGCATCCGGCGCGTCATTTCACGCCTGGTTTCGCGAGCAGCTGAGACGATCTCCATCGATCTTGTTCAACCGTCAGCTCCCCGTCATTGAGTTCCGGGGCGATCATTTTTTATTGACGCTTGCCGAGCCTGGAGGCCTGGCCCAGCATCAGCTGCAGGTCCCTCAGGTGCTGCTGGCGGGGGGCGGTTTTGCTGCCGACCCAGAGATGGTGGCCGAGTTCATCCCCGACATGGCCGGTGCCCTCAACAACGGCTCCCCGACGCAGGACGGCAGCACACTGCGCTTGGGTCGAATTTGGGGCGGGCAGTTGTGGGGCATGGACGGCTACCAAGGCCAGGGCCATACCCATCCCGGCGGCGCAACCCGCCTGGGCATGTCCATTCCGGCTTTGGGTGGCATCATGGTCAACGATGCGGGTCTCCGTTTTGTCCGGGAAGACCTTGGCCCGTCGGCCCTGGCTCCGCATGTCCTGCGACAACACCGAGGCATGGTTTTGGAGGTATTTGACGGCGCCATCGAGGCGCAGTTGACAAACCATTCTGCGTACCAGCAGGCTGTGGGTGCTGGGCGCGTGTTGAGCGCTGACGATATCAGCGGTCTGGCAGAGTTGGCGCAGGTGCCCGCCGATGCGCTGGCTGAGACATTGGCGCAGGTGACCCGCTTCGCACAGGGCAGGGCGCGTGATCCTCTCGGCCGCGCTGAGTTTGTACGGGTCCTTGCGGCGCCTTTAAAGGCATCTTGGGTGACCGGTGCGCTGTCGCACACCCAAGGCGGTTTGTTGACAGACAGCGACGGTCGGGTGCTGGGGCAGGATGGGCGTCCTGTTCCCGGACTTTTTGCCGCTGGCGGTACCGCAGCAGGTCTGTCGGGCCGAGGCGCTGATGGCTATTTGCCAGGCAACGGTTTGGCCCAGGCCTTCGGCTTGGCGTGGCAAGTGGCCCAAGCCCTGCGCTGATTCCAGCAAGGTGGGGCCACCGGCCGTCGGATGCGCTACTCCGCTTTGGCGCCTGAAATCTCCACAGCCCGTTTGAATTTGCTCAGTTCACCGCGCAAAAAGCCAGTGGTGTCCAGCGGGCTTGATCCAATCACGGTGGCACCCTGCGCATCGAGTTGCTGCCGCACGCCAGGGTCATCCAGCGCCTTTTTGACCTCGGCCGCAATTCGGTTGACCACGCTGGCCGGCGTGGCTGCGGGCGCCATCAGCACTATCCAGGCCGTGGCATCAAAACCCGGAATGAATTCAGACATGGCGGGGACATCGGGCAATTGAGGCGAACGCTTGAGCGAGGTCACTGCCAGCGGCACGATCGCGCCCGCCTTGATCTGCCCGACCAGCGAAGGCAGCCCCTCCACGCCGGTCTGCACCTCGCCCGCCATCAGCGCCTGCATAGCGGGTGCGCCACCGCGGTAACCGACGTGAATCATCGTGATCCCTGCGTCGGCCTTTATCAACTCCATGACCAGGTGGGACGTCGTGCCCGGGCCGGACGATGCATGAGCGAATTTATCTGGCTGGGCCTTGGCCGCTTTGAGTAGATCAGGGATTGACTTGATGTTTTGCTTGGGACTGGTCACGACCACTTGAGGAAATGACACCAGCTGAGACACGGGTAAAAAATCTTTTTGGACGTCATAAGGCAGCTTGGCAAACAGCCATGGGTTGATGGCCATGGTGCCGGGTGAGCCCAAGAGCAGCGTGTGCCCGTCAGGGCGTGCGCGCGCTGCAAAGTCGGTGCCAATGTTGCCGCTGGCGCCGGTCTTGTTGTCAACGTTCATGCCTTGGCCGGTATTGGCCGCCACTTTTGCCGCGATGATTCGCGCCACCACGTCCACCGCTGACCCCGCTGCAAAAGGGTTGACCCAAGTGACCGGGCGTGCCGGCCAATCGGCGGTTTGCGCTCGGCCCGTGGTGGCTGCTACAAGCAGGCCAATGAGCACGAACAGAGTTACAGCGGACCGGGTAGCGCCCGATGGGTGAATGGCACGGGATGTTGTCATACAGATGTCCCGATCGAAAAAGACGAATCTACATTTATTAACATAATATACATCGTATCAATTAGTTTGGTTATGCGACGAGGCTGACCGGCTCGCCAAAAGCCAGGCTCATGGCGTGTGCCCTGATGTCTGCGGGCCAGCCAGCCATGCACTGCCCGAGCTTGTGGCTATCGCCTGCGAACAGAGCGCGTATGCCTTCTTCGTAACCAGTCATGTCACCCGCGATGGCGGTCATGAACTGATAGGCTGCGGCCTGCATGGCACGCCGTTGTTCCCGCGATATGCCTGAACGCTTTGCGTCGTCCACGATGCGCCTGAGCGTGGCCGATACGCCGCCGGCCTGTGTGGACAACCAGTCCCATTGCCTGGGCAGCAAGGTGACTTCGCGGCCGACGACCCCTAATTTCGGCCGTCCTCGGCCGCGTGGCTCGCTGGCTTCGTCGACCACCGTGGCCGGTGGTGTACTGATGTGAGGCGTGAAACGCCCTGTATATTGATGAGCAGGCTTGGAAAGACGCTCAACGACATCTGCGGAGGATCCGTGTAAATCCAGATCGATCACTGCACCTGTCACATCGTCAAAAACGAGGAAGCTTGCCGACGAACCACTTTCAAGCGCCGCTTTGACCTCCAGCGCAACGTCGACGAGTGGACCGGACAGCAAGTGCCGGTGGTCTTCAAAGGCGGTTGAAAGTTTCAATGGGTTGTCGAGCACGTTAAGCACCTCACAAAGTGAATGTAGTGCATAATTTTACCACGATAAAAATAGTAAATTAATATTAATGCCCGGTTATTATTCACTGACGTGACCCCTACCAGACCCCCTTTGGATGCCGTCCCCGAATGAATGCGCTGATCACCGCGGCTGAATCCAGGCGCATGGCGCTCTGGGCGAAATCAAAGGCGTTTAAACCCAACTCATTCTTAAGTGTGGGATCGGCATCGGCTTCAAGCAGCAGTTTGACCGCCGACGCAGTGCCGTAATGAGCCGCCATCATCAGTGGCGTAGTGCCGTTGGGCGAGGCCGCGTCAATATAGGCATGCTCATCCAGCAACAGATTCATCACCGCCAGGTGGCCCCGCGTAGCGGCGTAGTGCAAGGGCGTCCAACCGGGCTTGTTGACGTCAGCGCCCAACTGGATCAGGGTTTGGCATTCGGCCAGCAAGCCATGCAAAGCTGCAAGCATCAGGGGGCTTTCATCCTGCGCTGATCGCGACTCAGCCGTGACCTTTGGCCAAGCCATCAGGGCGTGTGCCACTTTGAGATGGGGCTCCCGAAACGCCAGCAACAGCCCATGCTCGCCCGCCGGATTGACGGCATTGACGTCAAAACCACGCTGCAGCAAAGCAGTCACAGCCGCAGCATTGTTCTCCTTGATGGCCTTGAAAAAGTCCTCATAGGAACCAGCATAAACCGAAGAATATCCAACTAAAACAAATAGATAAAATACTTTTTTAAAGTAATTTAAGAGGTATAAATATCCATTGAATATCACGCCAAGACCCCTTTGAACAGGGTCTCAAAGTTTCGGCTGGTGTGCTCCGCAATCAGATCGACCGGGCATTGCCGAACATTGGCAATTTGTGCCGCCACAAAGGGCACATAAGACGGGATGTTGGTCTTGCCGCGGTAGGGCACCGGCGCCAGGTAGGGGCTGTCGGTCTCTATCAGCATGCGGTCCAGCGGCACAAATGCGGCGACATCACGTAAATCTTGGGCATTTTTGAAGGTCAGGATGCCAGAAAATGAGATGTAAAACCCCAGGTCCAGCGCGGCGCGCGCCACCTCGGCGGTCTCGGTGAAGCAGTGAAACACGCCCCCAGCACTTCCAGCCGACCCGTTCTCGCCGGCCGCCCGCAGCAAAGCCAAGGTGTCCACGGATGAACTGCGGGTGTGGATCACCAAGGGCTTGGCCAATTGCCGGGCGGCAGCGATGTGCACGTCAAAGCGCGCGCGTTGCCAAGCCATGTCGGCCACGCTGCGGCCGTTGAGCCGGTAATAGTCCAGCCCGGTCTCACCAATAGCCACCACGCGGGGCAATGCGCCCAGGCGCAGCAGGTCAGCCAGGGTAGGTTCCGCCACGCCCTCGTTGTCTGGGTGCACGCCGGCTGTTGCCCAAAAGTTGTCATAACCCAAGGCCAGCGCATGAACTTCGGCAAACTCCTCCAGGGTGGTG
>RFWA01000115.1 GCA_009922295.1 Betaproteobacteria bacterium | reverse complement strand
GGAAGGCCCACAAGGCCATGATGGCGCCAAACCCCAAGGTGCGTCGGGCTTGCAAGATGATGGCTACCGTGCCATCAACAGCGCGCCCAGCCAACCCGACTTGGGTGCGTTTGACGCCGGCAGCGGCGGCGACAGCTGGGACAACAGTGCAGACAGCGGCGGTGGAGACGACTGGTGATCGCCAAGGGGCGTGGCTGACCGGCCAGTAACTGTGCGTGCAGGTCAAATCGTGCTGTCTATGCCGATGCCTAGTCTGTCTTGGCAGGCGGCTTGGGCGGGCTGGCATCCTGAGCCGGCGCAGCTGCGTCGTCGGCAGGTGTCGCGCGCGACATCTCCTCCATCTGGCGCACGATGTCCTGCTCGGAGGCCGGCGCATCAGCCCCGGCTAGCGTGACCGCGTCCAGCAGATGCACCAGCGCCGGCACTTTAAACACCAGCAGGATGACCAACAACTGGGCACCCAAAAAAGGCCATAAAGCCCGCAGGAGTCGACGTAGGTCAACGTCACCGAACCCCCCGCCGCTGCGCACCATGATGATGGCGTAGCCCATCGGCGGCAGCAAAAAACCCAGCTGCAGCACCAACAGCAACAGCACGGCGGCTTGTTGCGCATCGCCAAGACGCACGATCAGCAGCGGTGCCAAAATGGGGATGATGACAAAAATCATCTCAAAAGCGTCCAGGACCCAGGCACACAGCGCGACCAGCGCCAACAGCGCCAGCGCTTGCATCGGTGCACTGACCGGCATGGCCGAGCCAAACCAGTTGGCAAGCAATTTGTCCGTGCCAAAGGCGCGAAAGACAAGGCTGAAGGTGGTGGCACCGACCAGCAGGGCGACCAATGCACCGGTTAAGGCCATCGCCTCGGACAAGGCTTCGCGCAAGTCCCGAGCGCTCAGGCTGCCGTGCAGCAGAGCCGCCAGCAAGAGTAGGCAACCCCCTGTTGCTGCGGCCTCCACCGCTTGCATCACGCCCGTGAACACGCTCACCAGCAAGGCCATGATCGACAACACCGCCAGCCCAGCCAGCAGCAAGGTCAGCCGGTTGACTGGCGGAGGTTTGGTCTTTTGGGGCAAGCGCGAGCTCAACCACCATGCCAAGATCAGCCACAGCAGCAGCAGCAGCGCAGCGGGCACAAGCGCCGCATGAAACACATCCTGGGTGTTGATGATGCGTTGTCCGGCCAACACCGCACTGCCGGCCAGTTGCCCAGCCTCGGTGTGGGCGCGCAGCATGGCATCGCCCAGCAGAATCAGCACCAAGGAAGGCGGTACGACAACGCCGATGGTCGATGCCACGCTGGCCAGGGCAATGCCCTGCTCCGGCGGCAGATCCCGCAAGCGCGCCCCAACGAGACGAGACAGCAAGGACGAGCTGGAGGCCACAGAGCCGTTCATGGGTGCAATCAAGGCACCCACTCCCAATGCCGCCAGAGATGCGCCGGCGCCGGTCCAGGCCAGTGATCGGGCCAGAACATTGAACACTGCGTCAACCACGGACAGGCGCATCAACAACACGCCCACCAAGACATAAAGAGGCAAAGCCTGTAGCAAATCATGCTCGAGCAGGCCAACAATGCGTGACGGCACGGCACCCAGAATCGCTACATCCACCACACCAGCAGCCAGACCAGCCATCGCAAACAGGCTGGAGCACCCCAGCAGCAGCGCCCAGACGGGCAAGCCCGTGCGGATGATCGCCCACCCCAGCAGCAGCAGCATCCAGCACCCAGCGGTGGCTACAAAACCGCTCATCATGCCCCGCGCGCGGTGCGCCCCCGCAACAGTTGCCATCCGGCGTCGATCAGGGCCAACGCCGCCAGGAGCCATGCAGCACCTCGAATCAGAAAATAACCCGGGTACAAAGTCTCTGGAAATTTTTCCAGCTGGACCCAGGAGGCCCAAACGTTGGGTGCCGACACACCAACAACAAACAACGCCCAGGGCAACACACACAAGCCCAGCGCCATCCGCCGCGTTGCCCCGTTCGCCGCGCGCGCGATTGCCGGCTGGTGCGCCGCCAAGTGCAGGCCGGCAGCACTGGCGGCCGACACGGCCACGGCAGCGTAAAGGGCAAAGAAAATTTGCGCCAGGTCATTGGCCTCTCGCGACCACAGACCAAGCCACTGCCGCAACGGCCATTGCGCGCACAGCAGAAACGCCAAGGGAAGCACAATCCAACGTGCCAACCGAAAAATTGCCTTCATACGACACCACCTTTGCGCCACACCCATACCCACCCTATGAACCCAAGCCATCACCCCGCGCATCACACCAAGCCCCTGCTTCTGCGCTTTTTCATGGCACGACCGCAGCTGTTGTTCAGCTTGGCGGTTGGCATAGCGACCACAGTGCTGTTGCCTCAGGAAAGCGTACCACGGGTCATGACGCGAGCCATCATAGGCTGGAACATGGGTGCAGGCGTTTACCTCGTACTGGCCATGTACATGATGTTCTGGTCGTCGCACGACAGAATGCGCCACCGTGCCCAACAACATGACGAAGGCAGCGTTGTGGTGCTGCTGTTGGTCGTGGCTGCCGCCTTGGCCTGCGTTGGCGCTATCGTGGCAGAACTGGCTGTGGTGAAGGACCTGAAAGGTCAGGCTCGGTATGCCCACTTAGCGCTTGCGACGGTAACCATTGCCTCTTCTTGGGCATTTACCCAGGTGATGTTCGCCCTGCATTACGCCCATGATTACTACGCCACGGACATCGAGGGCAAGCACGGCGGCCTGGCATTTCCCGGCGACCAAGCACCGGATTATGGTGACTTTCTTTACTTTGCAAGCGTCATTGGCACGTCCGGGCAAACGGCCGACGTCAGCTTTACCAGCCGAAAAATGCGCCGGACCGGCACCGTGCATTGCGTTTTGGCCTTCTTCTTCAACACCACGCTGGTGGCCTTGACCATCAACATCGCCTCTGGACTGTTCTGATCTAGCCTGGGCAGCTCAGCGATTCAGGCCGCAGGTGGCTGGCGGACCGCCCTCGAAAAGATGTAAATACCGGCGATCACCAGAGCGGTGCCGGCCGCTAACCAGGCCGTGAAGGGCTCGCCCAAAACAAGCACTCCCATCAGGATGGTGGACATGGGCCCAACCATGCCGGCCTGCGCCGTCATACCGGCTCCTATACGCTCAATGGCCATCATCACCAAGAGCACCGGCATCGCCGTGCATAGCGTGGCGTTGAGCAGCGACAGCCACAGCACCTCGGCCAAACACCACCAGCACGCCCAGATAGCTCACGGCCATGCCAAGCATCTGCAGACGATGGATGCGCCGCTTGTAGAGCACCAGACCCAACAGCAGCACAAGCGTCGGGTTGAGGTACAGAATCAGGCGCTCCAGCGAGGCGCTGATGTAGCTCAAGCCAGCAAAGTCCAGAAAACTCGCCAGGTAATAGCCGCTAAAGCCCAGCCCCACCACGCTCCACCAGTCGCGCGCGCTCAGCGCCGGCTTGCCGCGGCTGGCCCACCAGGCCATCAGGGCAAAAATGGGCAGCGCAAACAGCATGCGGTACATGATGAGAGTGACCGCATCCACCCCATGCCGGTAGGCCAGTTTGATGATGATGGCCTTGGCGCTAAAAGCCACGGAGCCGATGGTCGCCAACGCCAGTCCGCGCCACAAAGCACGGCCGTGCACCGCGCTCAAAAGCCGACCGCCTGACCATCGCGCCGGGCATCACTGGCCGCCACATAGCCCTGCACCGCTGGGTCGCCGGCACGCCAGATGAACTGCCCGGCGCCAAAATCCTGGTAAGAGTCGTTGATGACCTCCATGCGGTGGCCTCGTTCGCTGAGGCCCTGCACCGTGGCCGGGTTCATGGCAGCTTCGACATTGATCTCCAGCCCGGCATTGAAGCGCCAGCGCGGCGCGTCGCAGGCGGCCTGCGGGTTCTGTTGGTAATCCAACATGCGCACCACGGTTTGCATATGTCCCTGCGGCTGCATGTTGGCGCCCATCACGCCAAAACTCATCACCGGCTGGCCGGCGCGGGTCAAAAACGCCGGGATGATGGTGTGGAACGGCCGCTTGCCTGGCGCCACCTGGTTGATGTTGCCGGGTTCCAGGCTGAAGCCGTGACCGCGGTTCTGCAGGCTCACGCCAAACTGCGGCTCGACACAGCCCGAGCCGAAGCCCATGTAGTTGCTTTGGATGAAGCTCACCATCATGCCGCTCTCGTCGGCCGCAGTCAGGTAGATGGTGCCACCCTTGACCGGGTTACCGGCACCAAAATCTTGCGCCCGCTTCATGTCGATCAGGCGGGCACGGGAGGCCAGATAGGTATCGTCGAGCATCTGGGCCGGCGTGACCGACATGCTGGCGGGCTCGGCCACGTAGCGGTACACATCGGCAAAAGCGAGCTTCATGGCTTCGATCTGCAGGTGCTGGGACTCGGCGCCGTCCAGCGGCAGGCCAGCCAGGTCGAAATTCTGCAAAATGCCCAAGGCGATCAGCGCCGCAATGCCCTGCCCATTGGGCGGAATTTCATGCAGGGTGTAGCCACGGTAATCTTTGCCGATCGGTGTGACCCATTCCGGCCGGTAGCTGGCCAGGTCGCTAGCGCGCAGGCCGGCACCCTGCGCCATGGCCATCCGCTCAAGCGCCTGGGCAATTTCGCCACCATAGAATGCTTCACCTTTTGTAGCAGCAATCGCCCGCAGGCCGTGGGCTGCGGCCGGAAAACGGAACAATTCACCGACCTCGGGTGCACGCCCAAAGGGCAAAAAGGCTTGGGCAAAACCGGGTTGACCCTGCAGTTCGGCCACCGGCGCTGCCCACTTTTGCTGGATCACTGGCGTCACTGGCTCCGGCGCCGTAATTGCGCTTGAAATAGTCAGGCGTCCAGGCCTGCGGCGCCCGCCCCGAGGCGTTCAGGCCCTGCAGGCCCTGGCCGTCCCAGACCAAAGCAAAGGCGTCGCTGCCCAGACCATTGCTGACCGGCTCCACAATCGTCATCGCTGCCGCAGCTGCTACGGCAGCATCCACTGCATTGCCGCCCTGGCGCAGCATCTGCAGGCCGGCCTGGGCCGCCAGCGGGTGGGACGTGGAGACCACGTTGCGGGCAAACAGCGGTGCGCGAGTGGACAGGTAGGGGTTGTCAAAATTGAAGTTCATGCCATCAGCCTTTGAATCCTGTGTGGTGCAGCCGGGCGAGCATTGAGCTCATTGTGCAGCGCCACCCTCTGCGGGTGCTGGTTCAGTCGGTTCTGGTCATTCATTCAAACTCCTGCCCCAATTGTGCCGCAGCGCCGCGCGGCTCCACCAAAGCAAAAAGGCACCCGAGGGTGCCTTTTTGCTGGAGCAGGTGAAGATCAGTCGTCGACCAGCACCTCCCGGCCCTTCTTCACTGCAGGCAACAACACCACAACGAGCATCAAGACCGCGGCTATCAGCAGACCGCACGAAAGACCACGTGTGACGAAGACGCTCCAGTCGCCGCGTGACAGCAGCAGCGCACGGCGTAGATTTTCTTCCATCATCGGACCCAGGATAAAGCCCAGCATCATCGGCGAAGGCTCCATGCCGAGCTTGTGGAATACATAGCCTATGAAGCCGAAGAGGGCCACCAGCCAGATATCGAAGGTGCTATTGTTGGTCGTGTAGACGCCGATGGCACAGAACAGCACGATAGCCGGGAACAGCCATCGGTAGGGCACCGTCAACAGCTTGATCCACATACCGATCAGCGGCAGGTTCAGGATGATCAGCATGGCATTGCCAATCCACATTGAGGCAATCAAGCCCCAGAAAAGTTCCGGGTTGCTAGTCATCACCTGAGGGCCGGGCTGTATGTTGTGGATGGTCATGGCACCCACCATCAGCGCCATCACCGCGTTGGGTGGGATTCCCAACGTCAGCAGCGGTATGAATGAGGTTTGTGCGCCGGCGTTATTGGCCGACTCGGGGGCTGCGACGCCACGGATATTGCCCTGGCCAAAAGGCACCTCGCCCGGCTTACCTTTCATTTTTTTCTCAAGTGCATATGAGGCGAAGGACGCCAACAACGCGCCGCCGCCGGGAAGGATGCCCAGCAGGCTGCCCAGCGCAGTCCCGCGCAACATCGCAGGAAGCATATCTTTGAAGTCCTGTTTGGTGGGCCACAAGCCCTGCACATTCGCGGTGAAGACCTCACGGTTATCGTCCGGCTTGGCTAGATTCGATATGATTTCGCCATAACCGAAAACGCCCATAGCGACGGCGACGAAGCCTATTCCATCGGTCAACTCCGGAACGTTGAAACTAAAGCGCGCGACGCCCGAGTTCACGTCGGTTCCTACCAACCCAAGCAACAGGCCCAGCATGATCATGCCCAGCGCCTTGAGCAGCGATCCCGAAGCCAGAACGATCGCGCCGATAAGGCCGAGCACCATCAGCGAAAAATACTCCGCAGGACCGAACTTGAAAGCAACCTCGGTCAGCGGCACCGCGAAGGCCGCGAGTATCAGCGTTCCAACGCAGCCGGCAAAGAAAGATCCAATTCCCGAAGCCGCCAGAGCCGGCCCCGCCCTCCCCTTGCGTGCCATCTGGTATCCGTCTATGCAGGTAACGATCGACGAGGACTCGCCCGGAAGGTTGACCAAGATCGCAGTGGTCGATCCGCCATACTGTGCGCCGTAGTAGATGCCCGCGAGCATGATGAGCGCCGCTACCGGAGGCAGCGCGTATGTGGCAGGAAGCAGCATCGCTATGGTGGCGACAGGTCCAATTCCCGGCAGCACGCCGATCAGCGTTCCCAGCATGCAACCGATGAACGCGTACAACAGGTTAATGGGCGTGAAGGCAACGCCAAAGCCCAGAGAAAGATGCGATAAAAGTTCCATTTATTACTCCATCAACCTGTAATGAATGCTGGCCATACTTGCATCTGTAGCTTGAGCAGCATGATGAAGCACAAATAACTGCCCACACAAAGTAACAGCGAAAGGATCACAATTTCCTTCAGTTTGAATTCCGACCCGGCCCGTGCCGCTATCAAGGTCAGCGCAAATATCGCCACCACCAGCCCCATTGCCGGCAACTTGATGCTCGGCAGCCCACCCAGCAGGATGCCGAACATCAGATTAGCTGCCACGATGTAGCCCACCGGCCGCCAAACCCACTTGCCGATCTTGTCGCCATCCTCGGTCTCGACGACCAGCGACTTGAAGGCGATCACCGCGCCAAGAATCGCCATGATCGCGCCGAGCAAAATGGGGAAGTAACCCGGCCCCATGCGCGCAGCGCTGCCCACGTTGTAGCTGGTCGCTCCCCACGCAAAAGCCAGGCCCACAACCATGAACACCAGGCCTGAGAAAAAATCTTTCTGACTTTTTATATTCATTAACTAGCTCCTATGTTTTATCGAACATCAGCATTTTGCACTGGAATTGACCCCTTGACACCTGTGGATTCCACCTAGACCATGCGTCCCGGTTTATGCACCTAAGCCGGCGTCGCGGCCAACACTTCT
>RFWA01000114.1 GCA_009922295.1 Betaproteobacteria bacterium | reverse complement strand
TGCGAAGTGTCAGAGTCATTGTGTTTTTTGTGTCGATGAATTTGCAACTCGGATTGGCTAGTCAAGAGTGAAGCGGGCTGACTGAACCAGTGTCAGATTTATTGTGTTCTACGCCACGCCACATTGTATATACAGTATTGTGATACAGTGGTGCAAATGGAACGGTTTTTCGAATGGGATGATCAAAAAGCGGATCTCAACTTTCGAAAGCACGGCATCCGGTTTGTGGACGCTGCGCGCGTATTTGATGACCCGCTTGCCGTTGCCGCCCAGGATCGAGTTGAAAACAGTGAGCAACGCTGGCAGACTATCGGTATGGCAGGCGGGTATTTGTTGCTCTTGGTCGCGCACACCGTGCGCTTTGAAGACGAGGGCATCGAAGTGGTGCGCATCATCAGTGCCAGGCGCGTAGACCGCGCGGAACGGAGACGCTATGAACATGGTTAGATACAAACAAGGCGAGTTGCCACCTCTGACCGAGGAGTGCAAGGCAGAACTCAAGGCACTGGCAGACATGCCAGATAGTGCGATCGACTACAGCGACATTCCACCTCTTACAGAAGAGTTCTGGAAAAACGCCGTTCCCAGCCCGTTTTACAAACCCATCAAAACCCATGCGTCTGTGCGCATTGATTCGGACGTCATGGCATGGCTTAAGAGTCAAGGCAAGGGCTACCAGACCAGGATAAACGCGATCTTGCGCGATGCCATGATCCGATCCACCGATCACAAAGTCTGATCAGCACATGGGCTAGGCTTGAAGGAGACCTCAGCGGCGCGCCACTGCGGGAGGGCGTCCTACAAACCTTAACGGTACATGCCGGTCGTGAGTGTCCGCTTTCTGGACGCTCAGCAGACTGGAATCCTTGACTCGGGTATTCACTCATGATCAGCTGGACACTGATAATTGGATGATCCAACATTCTTTCATTAGCAACCGCCATGCGCGTGCTTCTCTACAAAGACCTCAATACCCGTCGCGTGAAGGCCACTTTTGCCAAGGTGCGTGCAGCCATTGAGGCTGATGACTTTCGCAGCGCCGATGTCAAAAAGCTCTCACCAACACCCTACTGGCGCGCCAAGCTGGACTACAGCAACCGGCTGCTGTTGCAGTTTGCCCGCCATGGCGACGAAACGGTCTGCCTGGCACTAGAAATCATTGAAAACCATGCGTACGACAAGTCGCCGTTTTTGCGCGGCGCAAGCTTAGACGAGGCCAAGATCGAACACGAACCCGTGTTAGCCAACGCCGCAGTCGCGCAATTCCACCATGACACCTTGGCGCTGCGATGGCTGCATGCCAGCCGCAACGAATTTCACCTGCTGGACAAACCCATCATGTTCGACGACGCCCAAGAGGCCGTGCGTCGCTTGCCCGCGCCAGTGGTCGTGGTGGGCTCCGCCGGTTCGGGCAAGACGGCCGTCACGCTGACAAAAATGCGGGAGGCCGAAGGACGGGTGTTGTATGTGACCCTGTCCGCTTACTTGGCCCAGTCGGCGCGCGTCTTGTATAACGCCCATGGCTATGAAAACGCAGCACAAGAGGCGGAGTTTCTAAGCTACCGCGAGCTGATCGAGACCTTGCGCGTACCTAATGGGCGTGAGGTGACTTTCACCGCCTTTGCTGGGTGGTTTGAACGTCACCGCCAAACCGCGCGCAACACCCTGGGCGAATTGGATGCGCACGCCCTGTTTGAGGAGTTTCGTGGTGTCATCAGCGCGAGCCCGAACGGACCGATGGATCTGCCCAGCTACCTGGCGCTGGGCCCCCGCCAATCGCTCTTGGGTAGCGAGGCGCGCACGGGAGCCCATGCGCTGTTTCAGCGCTACCGGCAATGGCTGACCGAGTCAGGGATGTTTGACCTTAATTTGGTCGCGCACGATTGGCTGGCCCTGGCCCTGCCGGTGTACGATTTTGTGGTCATTGACGAAGTACAAGACCTGACTAACGTGCAACTCGCCTTGGTGCTAGCGTGCCTGAAGAAACCGGGCGAATTCTTGCTATGCGGTGACTCCAACCAGATCGTGCACCCCAACTTCTTCTCGTGGGCTGCCGTTCGCAGTCTCTTTTGGCACGGCTTGGCGGGTGAGGCAGCACAGCGCCAGAGCTTGTCGGTATTGCAAGCGAATTTTCGCAACACCCGCAGCGTCACCGAGCTGGCCAACACTTTACTCAAAATCAAGCAGGCGCGATTTGGATCGATCGACCGAGAAAGTAACTTTTTGGTGCAAAGTGCCTCGCAGCTGCAGGGCTCGGTGAGCCTGCTCGCCGCCAAGGATGCAGCCTTGCGCGAGCTCGACACCCGCACGCGTGCCTCGGTACAACATGCGGTCGTGGTGCTGCGAGATGAAGATAAGGCTGATGCGCGAGAACATTTCCGCACGCCGCTGGTATTTTCGGTCCACGAGGCCAAAGGGCTGGAATACCCACATGTCATTTTGTACGCCCTGGTGTCGGGCCAGCGCGGCGCCTATGCCGAGGTTTGTAATGGGGTTGCGCTGGCTGACTTGACCGTGGAGGAATTGAACTACAGCCGTGCCCGCGACAAAGGCGACAAGTCGCTGGAGCTGTACAAGTTTTATATCAATGCCTTGTATGTGGCCATGACGCGGGCCGTGGAGAGTCTGGTGCTGGTGGAGTCGGAGACCAATCACCCGCTGCTCCATCTCCTGGGCCTGCGCGTGGCCGAAGCGAACAGCACCTTAGCGGCACCGGTGCAAACTTCGACCCGCGAAGAGTGGGCGCAAGAGGCGCGCAAGCTCGAACTGCAGGGCAAAGAAGAGCAGGCCCGTGCCATTCGTGATGCGTTTCTACAGGTCAAAACGGTACCGTGGACTCCCTGGACTGAAGCCACGGTGCGCGAACTCACCCCCCGCGCATTGGATCCTGGCCAGGTTTCGAATAAACCCCGACAAGTATTGATGGACTATGCGTTGTGGCATGGGCAACAAACCTGGATTGAGCAACTGGCTGTCAAGGCCCATTTCCAGCCCGCCAGCAGCTTGGCACCCGGGGATACCTTCGGTCAGCCAAAATTAGATGACTACACGACCGACTTTGCGCACTTCGAGCAACTGGGATACCGTGCCACCCATGCGCTGCGCCAACGCCACTTGCAACCCTACACCGCGCACAACTTCAAGGAGTTGCTGCGCCAGTGCGACACCTATGGCGTAGACCACCCCACGCCCACCGGCGGCACACCGCTGATGTTGGCGGCCCGTGCCGGCAATCTTGCGTTGGTTGACGCCTTGATGTCGCGTGGAGCGAATGTATTGCTACAAGACGAATTTGGTCATACAGCCTGGATGGCGGCGCTGAACCGTGCCATCGACGATACCGAATTCGCCCGCAAAAAAATAGCCCCTCTATTTGAACGCATTGGCCTAGTTGTGCTGGATGTGCAAACCGATGGCCGCCTAGTACGGCTGGAACGCCATCAGGGCGAGTACTGGGTGCTCAGCCTGATGTTGGCCGGGTTCAAGACCCTACGCTCTCGCTGCGCCGCGAGAACCCATCACCCCTACAAGTACGACCCGGGTTTCTTCGCCGAGGCCTTACAAACCGTGCTGGAAACGTTGCCAGAACATCTGTGGAAACCGCAGCGGCGCAAGCGCAGTTACGTCAATGCTGTCTTGGCCCGGGCCGAGGCTCAAAGTCAGTACCAACCGGCGCGAAAGCTATGGATTCGTACCAAAAACGGTCACTACTTGCCAAATCCTCAAATGTCGCTGCGCTCTCAAGACCCAGAGACTGCGGGGTGGTGCACCGTGTATGAGACCCTCAATCTGACCTGGGTTGATGCCGGAACCAACCGGTCTGTTTCGTGGGCCGAGAGTCTTGCTGATTGGTTAGGCCCGAAGAGGCAGCCAGCAATAGATAAGGTACTTTAGTCACCGACAATTCTCAAAAGTGGTCAGTAAAGAATGGATTTCAGCTATGGAGCGCGGCGTACTTGGCTAACGTAGAGGGAAGTAAATTTGCAACTTTTGTGCCGATAAATCTGACAATCGGCAACCCTTCACTGCATTGATGGTCTGCAAACCCGCATGGAATCTCATTTTTCAGTGGTCGTGCAATGAATGTGACACCGGCTGTTCGCGCCGACGCAGATTTGCTCCATGCGCCGACTTTTGACTGCCCCACCCTTGGTCGCTGCTATTCCTAGCCCACCAACGGGTTCAAGGTCATCCCGTTGGGTCACATGAAATCGGCCCACCGGTTGAATTGGACTGCTTCCTACGGCATAGGATTTCAATCCCACAGATTTTGGTTGACCGTACGGTGTAGAGTGGCAACGGAGGCTATTCGCGGATCAGTGCAGCCTCACGAAAAAGATCCCTGTTGAAATGCAAGCATCTGCGTACCCCCCGAACGTGACAACTGCTATCGGCCTCGGGGGCGTGATGCGATTGGGCGGCATATTCACACCATTTTTTGATATGATTAGCGTATGGATTCATATCACCGCTGGATTTGGCAGCTGCCTGAGTGGCCATCGCTGGCGTTCGATGCCCAGCGCGTCCAAGGCCGCTTAGCTGCGGCCAGGAAATCACAGGGGCTCCTTCTCGGAAAAGCCGAGATGATTGGCTTGGAAGGGTTGCAGCCACACATACGCGACTCAATGACGCAAGAGGCGCTGACCACTTCAGCGATCGAAGGCGAGAGACTTGACCCTGAAAGTGTTCGCTCCTCGATTGCCAGGCGCCTGGGACTCGACACGTCTGGGGCCCCAATCGCCGAAGGTAAACGCAACATCGAGGGGCTTATTGATGTGTTGCAGGATGCGACCCTCAAGACCGACTCGGCGCTAACTTTGGAGCGGCTATGCAGTTGGCACGCCGCCCTTTTCCCCACAGGGTTTTCTGGGATGCAACGCATTGATGTCGGCGCTCTGCGCTCAGTCCCCATGGAGATCGTGAGTGGTTCAATCGGTCGCACCAAAGTACATTACGTCGCCCCACCACCTCAGCGCTTGGCCGTTCAAGTGGATGCTTTTTTGACTTGGTTCAACCAGACCCATCCGACCACCGGGTCACAGCCGATAGATGGTCTGGTGCGTGCTGCTGTTTCTCACCTGTGGTTCGAGACGCTCCACCCGTTTGACGATGGAAACGGCCGTATAGGCCGCGCAATCCTGCAACTTGCACTGGGTCAAGACATGGGTCAACCTGGACGGATCGTGACGCTGTCCCGCCAAATCGAGTCCTGTAAAGATCGCTACTACAGCGAGCTGGAGCGGGCACAGCGCTCAAAAAGCATGGATGTGACGGCGTGGGTCGAGTGGATGCTTGAACAAATGTCCCTGGCCAGTGAATTTGCCAGTCGCACCATTGATTCCGCCATCCAAAGAATTCGATTTCAGGCTGTGATGTCCACCGTCTCCCTCAATGAGCGGCAGCATAAAACCATGAAGAAGCTTCTGGATGCTGGCCCCAAGGGCTACCAAGGCGGTATGACCACTCGCAAGCACGAGCAAATTTCGCAAACCTCAACGCCTACTGCGGCGCGGGATCTCATCGAACTTGAACGGCTTGGACTGCTCAAAAAATGCGGTGCCGGGCGCTCGACGCGCTATTACCCAGCGATTGAAGGGTGGGCTGAAGAAGTGCTGCCAGATAAAGCACACCGTGAGCAAATTTGAGGCTAAGTCCCTGCTGCTCGTCGTCGCCGAAAAGGTTGAAGTCGGCCGACACCCTGCGGACGTCATCGCCAGCAACGAGCATCCCGAAACGCTTGCGGGTCCAATCGGCGTGCCACAGGGCTTCAAGCGAGTTTCCCGACAGACGGGCCGGCTACCAGAAATCGGCAGCATGCCACCAAGCCACTATCTCCCTTACTTTGCCACGATCTCTCAGATCCGCTGGATGCCTTCTCGCCAGCCCTGAGCCTGCTCAGAAAGGCTGAAGCCCAGACCCGGTCGATCCGGCAGCAGCATGCGGCCGTCCTTGATCACCAGCCGCTCATTAAAGGCCGGCTCCAACCACTCAATGTGCTCGACCCACGCCTCGTGAGGGTAGGCGCAACCCAGGTGGATGTGGATTTCCATCACGAAGTGCGGGGCGAGCTTCAAACGCGCCAGGTCCGACAGCGTGGAGATCTTCAGGAAGGGCGTTATGCCGCCCACGCGTGGCACGTCCGCCTGCATGAAGGTGACAGAACGCTGCTTCACCAGCTCGGAACACTCGGCCACGCTGCTGAGCATCTCGCCGGTGGCGATCGGGGTGACCAGGCGTTCGCTGAGTTTGGCATGGCCCTCATAGTCGTAGGCGGAGAGGGGCTCTTCCAACCACACCAGGCCGAAGTCATCGAGCTGGCGTCCGGCGCGCAGGGCGGTGGTGTAGTCCCATTGCTGGTTGGCATCGACCATCATCGGAATGCCCTCGCCCACATGCTGGCGCACGGTGCGCACGCGCTCGATGTCTTTCTTCAGGTCAGGCTGGCCCACCTTGAGCTTGATACCCCCCAGGCCCCGCCCCAGCGAGCGCTCCACGTTCTTAATCACTTCATCGAGTGATGCGTTCAAGTAACCGCCTGAGGTGTTGTAGCAGGGGACATCGTTACGGAAGGCACCCAGCAGTTTGCCAATAGACTTGCCCGCGCGCTTGGCTTTGAGGTCCCACAGCGCTACGTCGAAAGCGGCGATAGTTTGTACGGCCACGCCAGTGCGGGCCACCGAGGCGCCCAGCCAAGCCATCTTCTCCCACAGGCGGCCGATATCGTCAGGGTCTTCGCCAATCAGTTCGCCGGCGATGTCTTTGGCGTGGGCTAGCATCGCGTTGGCGCCAGCGCGTAGCGAGTAGCTGAAGCCGAAACCCTTTTCGCCGTTCACCGTCTCAATTTCGGCGGTAAGCATGTCCACATGGGACAGGGGCTTCTGGCGTCCGGTGAGCACCTTCGCGTCGCTCACCGCATGACGCAAGGGCACGCGGCACAGGGAGATTTCAATGTATTTGATCGGGTCCAAGATCGTGCTCCAGAGGGTTTAGTCTAGCTTGGCGCTGGATCCCTTGCGTGTTGCTATCTGTGGCGCGACTGTCGGTCGTCCCAGAGATCGGTAACTTTGGCTCGGACGAAGCCGTGGATGAACGTCGTACGGTGATCGCCGCCATTGAGTCGCGCACGGGGTGCCGGCTGAAAAGGCCGTGCGCTGGCACCGACTTCTCTGACGCTGCCGTAGAAGCTGTCAAACTTATTGGCGCGAATTTACAAATTCAACCCATGTCAAAACTTGATGAAATGAAATTCAACGGAAGCTTAAAGGAGATATGCAATGACAAAAAGAACCAGTGAAGAAGCGCGCATGCTCCAGGAGCTCCTGGATACGGCGGCCGACATGAGCAGCTACGGCGTCATGTCTAAAACAGACATGGCTCGCATACGGGCGCTGTGCGAAGCGCCCCCTTCCTTCACGCCAGAGCGTGTTGTGGCCATCCGCACAACGATTGTGAAAGCAAGCCAAGCGGTTTT
>RFWA01000113.1 GCA_009922295.1 Betaproteobacteria bacterium | reverse complement strand
CTTTTGCTCGGCCATTGCGCGCGATAATATTTTTGCAACGCAATTTCACCCGGAAAAAAGTGCCACCCACGGTCTCTCCCTGTACCGGAACTTCCTGCACTGGCGTCCCTGATGGCGATCCCAGTGGCTGGTAGTGTGGCCTTGTGCCCGTTTCCCCACCCCTCTGAAGCACTATGCTTTTAATTCCTGCAATCGATCTCAAAGACGGCCAGTGTGTTCGCCTCAAGCAGGGCGACATGACGCAATCGACCACGTTTGGCGAAGACCCCGCCGCGATGGCCCGCAGCTGGGTCAGCAAGGGCGCGCGGCGCTTGCACCTGGTTGACCTGAATGGCGCCTTCGCTGGCCACCCCAAAAATGAGATGGCCATTCGCAAGATTCTGCGTGAGGTAGGGAGCGAGGTTGATGTTCAGCTCGGCGGCGGCATCCGAGACCTTGACACGATTGAGCGCTACCTGGATGCCGGTCTGCGCTTTGTCATCATCGGCACGGCGGCAGTCAAAAACCCCGGCTTTTTGCAGGACGCCTGTACCGCGTTTGGCGGCCACATCATCGTGGGGCTTGATGCGCGGGAAGGCAAGGTCGCGACCGACGGCTGGAGCAAGCTCACGCGGCACGACGTGGTTGATCTGGGTAAAAAGTTTGAAGACTATGGGGTCGAGTCCATCATCTACACCGACATTGGCCGTGACGGCATGCTGACAGGCATTAACATTGATTCCACCGTCAGGCTGGCGCAGGCGCTCACGATCCCGGTGATCGCGTCCGGCGGGCTGAGTGGCATCGCCGATATTGAGGCCCTGTGCGCAGTGGAAGACGAGGGCGTAGAGGCCGTGATTTGCGGCCGAGCCATCTACAGCGGTGACCTGGATTTTGCGGCAGCGCAGACGCGCGCCGACGAACTCAACGGATGACGGGTGCTCGCTAAGCGCATCATCCCCTGTCTGGATGTGACAGGCGGGCGGGTGGTCAAAGGCGTTAATTTCCTTGAGCTGCGAGACGCCGGCGACCCGGTGGAGATTGCAGCCCGCTACAACGAGCAAGGGGCTGATGAGCTCACCTTTCTTGATATCACCGCCACCAGCGACGGTCGTGACCTTATTTTGCACATCATTGAGGCGGTTGCCTCGCAAGTGTTTATTCCCTTGACGGTGGGAGGTGGCGTTCGCACCGTGGACGATGTGCGCCGCCTGCTCAATGCCGGCGCCGACAAAACCAGCTTTAATTCTGCAGCCCTGGTGCGGCCGCAGGTCATCCAGGAGGTCTCGCAACGCTATGGCGCCCAGTGCATCGTGGTGGCGATTGATGCCAAGCGACGCTTTGGCGATGACCTGCTGGCCCGTGGTGAGGGCTGGGATGTTTACAGCCATGGCGGGCGCAAAAACACCGGCCTCGACGCCGTGGCCTGGGCCTGCCAAATGGCCGAACATGGCGCCGGTGAAATCCTGCTGACCAGCATGGATCGCGACGGCACCAAGGCTGGTTTTGATTTGGCACTGACGCGTGCCGTGAGCGATGCGGTCGACGTGCCGGTGATTGCTTCGGGTGGCGTTGGTACGCTGGATCACCTTGCCGACGGCATCCGTCTGGGCGGCGCCGACGCGGTGCTGGCGGCCAGCATCTTCCATTACGGTGAGTTCACGGTCGGACAAGCCAAGGCTCACCTGGCCAGCTGCGGGATCCCGGTGCGCCTTTAGTTCGCTAGGCCTGCCGACACGCCCGGCCGATGCCTGCCAATCGGCGACAATTCCTACATGAACTGGCTGGACGAGATCAAATGGGATGCGCAGGGCTTGGTGCCGGCGATTGCGCAGGAGGCTGCCACAGGCGACGTGCTGATGTTTGCCTGGATGAACCGCGAGGCCCTGCAGGCCACGGTGGACACCGGGCGAGCGGTCTATTTCAGTCGCTCACGCGGAAAGCTCTGGTTCAAGGGGGAAGAGTCCGGCCACGTGCAGACCGTGCATGAAATCCGCCGCGATTGCGATCAGGACGTTATTCTGCTGCGGGTTAGCCAATTGGGCCACTCGCCTGGCATTGCCTGCCATACGGGTCGCCACAGCTGCTTTTTTAGTGTCTATGACAATGGCCAGTGGCAAACCCGGGACCCGGTCTTGAAAGATCCACAAAGCATTTACAAATAAGCCGCGATGAACCAACCCCCTTTGCTGCCCGACACATTGGCCCGCTTGGCTGAGGTGATCGAGACCCGTCTGCCGCGCCGCGGTGGCGACCCGGACACCAGCTATGTCGCCCGCCTGCTGCACCGGGGGCCGGACGCTTTTCTCAAGAAAATCGGCGAGGAAGCGACCGAAGTGGTGATGGCCGCCAAGGACGCTGATCACGGTGCCGACACGTCAAAGATCGTGGACGAAGTGGCAGATCTCTGGTTTCACTGTTTGATTGCGTTGGCCCACTACGGCCTGCACCCGGGGCAGGTGCTGGCTGAACTGGAACGACGCGCTGGCACCAGTGGCATTGAGGAAAAAGCACTGCGCAAGGCCTTGGCGCGTGAAGGTGCTGGTTTATGAACCAGCCGGTGCCATCGCCGGTATGCTTTGCATGAACCACGGCCAAGCTATGGAGGGCTCGCTATGAGCGCGTTGATTGCGGGCTCAGACCCGAACTGCCTGTTTTGCCGTATCGTGGCAGGCCAGATTCCGTCACGCTTGGTGTACCAAGACGATGACATTTATGCCTTTCACGACATCCACCCCTGGGCGCCGGTGCATTTTTTGTTGATTCCTAAAATGCACATACCGTCTATGGCGCAGCTGCAACCTGAACATGAGGGCCTGCTCGGCCGTATGATGGTCCTGGCGCCCAAGCTGGCCTTGCAGGAAGGATGCCGGCCTTACCCAGAAGGTGGGTTCCGGCTGTTGAGCAATACGGGTGCCGATGGGAAGCAGGAGGTACACCACCTGCACATTCATGTGATGGGTGGCCCGCGGCCCTGGCTCAAGGGTTAAATCTGGGTACTGCGGGAGTGTCCGCAGTGCCGACTAAAATGTTCGTATTCTTAGGAGAAAGTCATGGGTTCCTTTTCCATTTGGCACTGGCTGATCGTGCTGCTGATTGTGGTGATGGTGTTTGGCACCAAGAAGCTTAAAAACCTTGGGGGTGACCTGGGGGGTGCGGTCAAGGGCTTCAAGGACGGCGTGAAAGACGGCGGTGCGGCAGCGGATGACAAGGCCACTGCAGCGCCATCGCAAGTGACGGCGGCCAGCGGCGCTGAAAAGGCAACGATCGACGTTGAAGCCAAACAAAAGTCCTGATGCTTGCCCGATGCCCTTGCCGGCGCCACCATGATTGACCTGGGCGTATCCAAGATTGCCCTGATTGGCGCAGTCGCATTGATCGTGATCGGGCCGGAGAAACTGCCCCGCGTGGCACGTACCATCGGGACCCTTCTCGGCAAGGCCCAGCGTTATGTGGCTGACGTCAAGGCCGAAGTCAACCGTTCGATCGAGCTTGAAGAGTTCAAGAAGATGAAAGAGTCGGTGGAGGGTGCGTCCAAAGAGGTCGAGAGCGCGATCCAGACCCAGGCCGGCGATTTTGAAAAAACCTGGGCAGAAGTGACCGACACGGCCAGCCACACGCCTGTTGCTGAAGGCTTGATTTCGCATCCAGCCTACAGCCACCCTGGCAAGAAATGGCGTGTCAAGCAGGGGGCGACGCCCACTTGGTACAAGGCTCGCTCAGGTATTCGCACCAAGGCTCTGTCGGGCGCCGCCCGAGTGGCGCGTTATCGGCCCCAAAAGTTCAATTAATGACTGATTCCTCCCCTAAAAAAGACGAACTCGAGGGCACCGAACAGCCTTTTGTGCAGCACCTGGTGGAACTGCGTGATCGCATGGTCAAGGCGATGGTGGCCATTGGCATTGCGGCTGTCCTACTGGCCTTGTTCCCTGGACCCGCCGCCCTCTACGACTTGCTGGCGGCACCGCTGGTGGCCCACCTGCCAAAGGGCAGCACCCTGATCGCCACCTCGGTCATTTCGCCGTTCATGGTGCCGCTCAAGGTGCTCATGATGGCAGCGTTTCTCATGGCTCTGCCGGTGGTGCTGTGGCAGGTCTGGGCCTTTGTCGCCCCCGGACTGTATTCCCATGAAAAGAAGCTGGTGATGCCGCTGGTGGTGTCCAGCACGGTGCTGTTTTTTATTGGTGTGGCGTTTTGCTATTTCTTTGTTTTCGGGCAGGTGTTCAGCTTCATCCAGAGTTTTGCGCCCAAGAGCATCGCGGCCACGCCAGACATTGAGGCCTACCTGAGCTTTGTGCTGACCATGTTCCTGGCCTTCGGGCTGGCGTTCGAGGTGCCCATCGTGGTGGTTGTGCTGGCCCGTATGGGCATTGTGTCAATTCAAAAGCTAAAGGATTTCCGGGGTTATTTTGTGGTTCTGGCCTTCATCATTGCCGCCATCGTGACGCCGCCCGATGTGGTGTCGCAACTCGCCTTGGCCATTCCCATGTGCCTGTTGTACGAACTGGGCATCTGGGCCTCCGTCATCTTCATCAAGCACACGCAGGCGCCCGTCGACGCCGAAGACTCGCCCCGGCCTTAAGCGGCTACTGCAGCCGTGGCTTGGGTTTGGGTTTGGGCCGCACGCCCGGCGACACCATCAGCTCCAGTTGCTGATCACCGCGCAGCAAGCTGAAGGGCGCCGCCTTTGCAGGCTTGAGCCCGGCGACCCGCGACAACAGTTCCGCCACGTTGGCCACAGGCTTGCCAGCCACCGCCGTGACCACGTCGCCAGGCCGGATGCCAGCCATGGCTGCAGGGCCGTTTTGCAGCACGCCGGTAATGATCACACCGGTGCGCGCTTTCACGCCAAAGGTGTCGGCCAATTCGGGCGACAGTTCATTGGGTTCCACCCCAATCCAGCCCCGGGTTACCTGGCCATCCTGAACAATGCCTTCGAGCACCAATTGCGCCGCCGACACGGGAATCGCAAAACCGATGCCCATACTGCCGCCCGAGCGCGAGTAAATGGCCGTGTTGATGCCCAATAGGTTGCCCTGGGTGTCGACCAGTGCTCCACCAGAGTTGCCCGGGTTGATGGCGGCGTCGGTCTGGATGAAGTTCTCAAAAGTGTTGATGCCGAGCTGGTTGCGCCCAAGTGCACTGACAATGCCGCTGGTCACCGTCTGCCCCACGCCGAAGGGGTTGCCAATGGCCAGCACCTGGTCGCCGACCTGCAAGGCGTCGGAGCTGCCCAGCACGATCACCGGAAGGCGGTCCAGGTCAATCTTGAGCACGGCCAGGTCGGTATCGGGGTCTGTGCCAATGACTTTGGCGCGGGCATGACGGCCATCGTTCAAAATTACTTCGATTTCGTCGGCACTCTCAACCACATGGTTGTTGGTGAGGATATAGCCGCTGGCGCTGACGATCACGCCACTGCCCAGGCCGACCTGGGGCTCGTTGCCCTGTTCGCCAAAGAAAAACTTGAACCAGGGGTCGCCGCTGTTGGGATGCTGGCGCGCTGCCTTGCTGGTGTTGATACTGACCACCGCAGCCGAGGCTTTTTGCGCGGCGAGCCTGAAGCTGCCCGGGGGCACCGCAGCGGGGTCGCCGGCCGGCGCCTGCAAGACGGCCAAACCACCCGAGCGCCAATTGCGCAGGCCGCCCCAGTCTGGTTTGAGCGTGCCGACCACAAAATAAGTCGCCAGCAGAACAGTGACAGTTTGGGAAAACAACAACCAGAAGCGTTTCATGACGGGGCAGGGCGGTCAAGGCCGTGTTTTAAATGGGGGGCGCGGGACGCTGTGCCTAAATTGTAGGCGTCATGTCTCGTTGCAGGTGGCCATTGACGAAGTAAAGTCGACGTGATTATGTTGAAGCCAGGCCACGTCATCGCCATACAGCCCGCAGCGCCATGCCAGCGCCGACACCACACCGATAAACGCAACGAAAAACCCACCGACAATGTCAGACGGTGCGCCGGCCCAGGCGCCCAAACCAGACACTCTGCCGCCACCTGCACCATGACCGATCGCCAACAGCTCGTCCAGACTCTGAATGCCCTGCTGCAGCCAGAGCGCTTCAAGGACTACTGCCCCAACGGGCTTCAGGTCGAGGGCGCGGCACAGGTGCGCCGCCTGGTCTCGGGCGTGACCGCCAGCCGTGCCTTGATCGAAGCGGCCGTGGCGGCGGGGGCAGATACGATTCTGGTTCACCATGGGCTGTTCTGGCAGGGGCAGGACGCGTGTGTGACCGGCTGGATGAAACAGCGGCTTGCGCTGCTGCTCGCGCATGACATCAACCTGCTGGCCTACCACTTGCCACTCGACGCTCATCCGGCGCTGGGTAACAACGCGCAGCTTGGGCGCCAGTTGGGTCTGGTGACGCACAGCCAGTTTGGCGACCAGTCGCTTGGGTGCATGGGGGCGCCTGTTGAGGCGGCCGGCTTTGTCGATGCCGGGACCTTGGCCCAGCATGTTGAATCCAGACTAAATCGGGCTGTAACCCTTGTTGGGTCTAGCGTTTCAGCTATCACAAAGATAGCGTGGTGCACTGGTGGTGCACAACGTTATTTTGAGGCGGCTATCGCCGCAGGTGCTCAGGCGTACATTACGGGTGAAATCTCCGAGCCTCAAGCGCATCTGGCACGCGAGTGCGGCGTGGCCTATCTGGCCTGTGGCCACCATGCGACGGAGCGTTATGGTGCGCGGGCGGTTGGCGAGCATCTGGCCGAGCAACTCGGCTTGGTGCATCAGTTCATTGACATCGACAACCCGGCCTAAGCCACGTGCCTGCCATGCCACGCACTGCCAATCTGCCCTTGATTGCCATCACACTGGGTGACCCAGCCGGCATTGGGCCAGAGATTATTGCCAAAGCCTTTCGTGATTCGCCTGAGCTGACCAGCGCTTGTTTTGTGGCGGGTGATGTGGCCGCGCTGCGGCGCGCGACGCAGCAAATCGCCTCGGGCGAACCGCTTTTGCCTGTGGCGGTTCTTGGTGCGCCAGAAGACGCGCGCGAGCTGCCGCCGCGCTGCTTGCCTGTTTTGCAGGTGGTGGCGCCTGCGCCGCTGGTGACCATGGGCACAGTCAGCGCCAGCGCCGGCCGCATGGCCGCAGAATGTGTGGTCTGGGCGACCCAAGCTGCTTTGCGAGGACAGATCGGCGCCTTGGTCACGGCGCCGCTGCACAAGGAGGCACTGGCACTGGCCGGCGCGCCGCACCACGGCTACCCGGGGCACACCGAAATGCTGCAAGCCCTGGCCGCCGCGCATGGTCAGAAAACCGTGGCGGCGATGCCGGTGCGCATGATGCTCGCCAACGACGAACTGCGGGTGGTGCTGGTCAGCATCCATCTCTCTCTGCGCCAGGCGCTGGACGCGGTCACCTTTGATCAGGTGCTGCAGACGCTACAGATCACGCACCACTCACTTCAAGCCATGCTGGGCCGCGCGCCTCGCATCGCTGTTGCGGGGCTCAACCCGCACGCGGGCGAAGGGGGTCTGTTTGGCCGGGAGGAAGTCGACGTCAT
>RFWA01000112.1 GCA_009922295.1 Betaproteobacteria bacterium | reverse complement strand
TTGCGACTGAAATGGCCCAATGACCTCTGGCTGCATCAGCGCAAGCTCGGCGGCATTCTGATCGAGACCACCGCATTGGATGGGAGGCGGCATGCGATTGTCGGCGTGGGTATCAACCTTGGTGCGCGTGGCGACAACGGTCTGGCCCGGGCGCCAGCTTGGCTGGAGGAGCTTTTGCCCGGCATTGATGGGCCAGGGGCGCTGTTGCGGATTGCTGCCCCCTTGCTGCAGGCGATCCGCGACTTTGAGTTGTGGGGTTTTGCGCCGTTTCAGGCTGGTTTTGCCCGACGCGATGCACTGATGGGGGCTCCGCTGACCCTGAGTGATGGCGCCTGCGGCATCGCCCGTGGCGTCAATGCTGACGGGGCCCTGCTGCTGCATACGCCAGATGGATTGCAGGCCATTACCAGCTCAGAGGTCAGCCTGCGCGCAGTGCTGGCACCACAGTCCGGGAATACGACGTGATGAGCCGCCTGACCCGGCGCCTGCGCTTGGCGGTGTTGCTGCTGCTGCTGTTCAACTTGTCGTATTACCTTTGGTCAGAAGACTATTTGCGTGGCGCCGGTTTAGGGCCAACAGTGCAGGCCGAGCCGCAGCGGCTGGCCCGGCAAATCAAGCCTGATGCCGTGCAGCTGCGCAAACCCGATGCGGGCATGCCTGATTCTGCCAAGTCAGCACCGTCAACGTTGAATGCGCCGCAGCCAGGGGATTGCCTGGAAGCAGGCCCCTTCGACGAGCCGCAGGGTGTGGCCATATGGCGCGCTGCCAGCGCCGCTTTGCCCGCGTCAGCCTGGACGCTTGTGCCCACGCTGACACCGGCGCGTTGGATTGTCTATGTCGGACAGTACAGCAGCCCGGCCACGATTGAAAGTAAGCGGGCCGAGTTGGCGGCCTTGAAGATCAGCGTCGAGCCACTGATCAACCCGGAGCTGGAGTTGGGCATGTCGCTGGGCCACTTTGAAACGCGGGCGGCCGCAGCGGCGGCGCTGGAGGCATTGAAAAAACGGGGCTTGCGCAAAGCACTGGTGGTGCAGGAGCAGCCCGAGTTGTCAGGCGCGGTGCTGCGCGTGCGCTTAAGAAACGACCTTGATCGGGCCCGGCTCAATGGGCTCGCGTCGGCATTGGCTGGCAAAGACTGGGTGCCCTGCCGCTGAGTTTCAGACGCGCGTGCCCGACAAAAAACGCACGGTGAACCGGGCGCCCGGGGCGGCTTGGCCGGGCCGGGTTTCACCCAGGTCGACGGTGGCGTTGTGCTGCTGGGCGATTTCCAGCACGATGGGCAGGCCCAGACCGGATCCATCGGCCTCGGTGCCCAAGGCCCGGTAGAACGGCTGAAACACCAGCTCGCGCTCGGCCAGGGGCACGCCGGGGCCAGAATCCTCCACCTGCAGCACCAGCCTGCCTTGGGTTGGGTCGCTCAACACTCGGGCCGTGATCACCGCCGGCTGCTGGGCGCTGGAGGGGGTGTAGTTGATGGCGTTGTCAAGCAGATTACGCACCAATTCCTTCAGCAGGGTGGGGTTGCCCTCCATCTGGCCGCCGGGCGCTCCCGGTTCAGTGCCCTCGTAGCCGAGGTCAATCTGTTTTTCGATGGCGCGGGGCACACAATCCCGCACCACCGACATGGTCAGTTCCGCCAAATCACAGGTCTGGCGGGGCATCGCCGATCCACTGCTCTCGGCCCGCGCCAGCGCCAGCAACTGGTTCACGGTATGGGTAGCGCGAACGCTGGAGCGGCCAATCTGGCGCAGCGATTGTTTGAGTTCGTCGGCATCGGCACCTTCGCGCTGCGCCAGATCGGCTTGCATGCGCAAGCCTGCCAACGGGGTTTTAAGCTGGTGCGCCGCATCGGCCAGAAAACGCTTCTGTGTGGCAATCGAGTCCTTCAGGCGCAGCAGCAGGTCGTTCACCGAGTCCACCAGCGGTGCCACCTCCAGGGGTGCGGCCTGCGCATCGATCGGGCTGAGGTCGTCGGGTTTGCGGGCCCGGATGCGTTCCTCCAGCATGTTCAGGGGCTTGATCGCCTGCACCAGCGCCAGCCAGACCAGCAGCACCGCGATGGGCAAAATCACAAATTGCGGGAGCATCACCCCCTTGACGATCTCGGTGGCCAGCACCGAGCGCTTCTCCAGCGTCTCGGCCACCTGAACCAGCGCCGGGCGTGCGCCCGGCAGCGCCACCTTGACCCAGGTGTAGGCGACCTTGATCGCCACGCCGCGGATCTCGTCGTCGCGGATGCGAACCTCGCCGGGCACCGCTTTTTCATCATCTGGGGGCAGCGGCAAGGTCCGCTCGCCGCTCAGGTATTCACCGTTGGCACCCAGCACCTGGTAATACACGGTGTCCGAGTCGTCGGCCCGCAGCAGCTCGCGCGCCGGCAGCGGCAGGCTGAATTGCACCTTGTTGTTATTGACGCTCACCAGTTGCGCCAGTGCGCCCGCGTTGTATTCCAGCGCTCTGTCAAAGGGTTTGCCGGCGATGCCCTGGGCGACCAACCATGTCAAGACCAGACTGATCGGCCACAGCAGTAACAGGGGCGTGAGCATCCAGTCCAGGATTTCCCCGAACAAGGAGCGTTGTTCGCGCCGAAAGATGCTCACGCGCGACCTGCGGCGTGCTTAGCCAGGAATCTTCTCCAGGCAGTAACCCAGCCCGCGCACTGTGGCGATACGGATCGGCCCTTTTTCGATTTTCTTGCGCAGCCGGTGGATGTAGACTTCGATGGCGTTGTTGCTGACCTCTTCGCCCCATTCACACAGGCGCTCCACCAGTTGATCCTTGCTCACCAGGCGTCCCGCGCGCTGAAGCAAGACTTCGAGCAAGCCCAGCTCCCGTGCGGAGAGTTCGACCATGACGCCGTCGATGGTGGCTACCCGGCCGGACTGGTCGTAAATCAGGGGGCCATGTTTGATGGTGCTGCTGGCGGTGCCCATGCCGCGCCGGCTCAGGGCCCGGACCCGGGCTTCGAGCTCTTGCAGGCTAAACGGCTTGGCCATGTAATCGTCAGCACCGTAATCGAGTCCCCGTACTCGTTCCTCCACGCTGTCGGTAGCCGTCAGAATCAGCACGGGCAGCGAGGAGCCACGAGCGCGCAATTTTTTCAGCACCTCCAGGCCGTGCATCTTCGGCAGGCCCAGGTCCAGGATCAGCAGGTCAAATTCGGTGTTCGTCATCAGGGCGGCATCAGCCTCGCTGCCACTGGCCACGTGGTCGACCGCAGCGCCCGAGCTGCGCAGACTGCGCAGCAGGCCATCCGCCAACACCTGGTCATCTTCCGCAATCAGAATTCGCATGTCTGTCTCCTGGTTGTTGCGCGGCCTTGCCCGGGCATCGTGATGCAGGGTCATTCTAGGCCGGCGCGCCGTCAGCGATGACAGATTCTCGGGCACGCGATGCTCAGGCGGCGTAGGCTTCCAGCCCGATGGCGATCACGGTTGCTACCTCCGGGCCAATCGCTTGGCGTAACTCCGCCTCGGCCTGCGCCACCGATTGCTGCATGGCCAGCAGCCAAGCCAGTCCGGTGGGGGTGAACCGGATTCGTCGTGCGCGGGCATCTCTGGGGTCAGGCTCCCTAAGCACGAGGCCCCAGGCCAGGCATTGGTCGACCAGCTTGCCCATGGCTTGCTTGCTCATGCCGGCGCGCTGGGCCAGCACGGTCAGGCGCGAGCCCTCCAAGGCCAGATGCCGGGTGACATGGATGTGCGAAGCGCTCAAACGGCCGCGCGCCGCCAGGTTGGCCAGCGCCAGCGGCATATGCACATTGCTCGCCATCAGCTGCAGCACCCGGGTGTCGAAGCGGCGCAGCGCCAGGTTCATCCAGTGGCCGAGGTGGGCTTGGCGCCAGCTGGTCTGCGGGGGTGTGTCATCCATGTCAAATGGTAAACCAAATTGACTAAAAAAACTGTTTACAGATTTAAACCGAAGGGCTTAAACTACTGTTCAAGCATCCAGCCTGTTGTTAACACCAGAGTGCGATGCCCCCCTAACAGATTGATATTCAAGGAGAAATTTTCATGGACGCACCGGTCAGAACCCCCAGCCCCGCCAACAGCGAAAAAGCCAAAGCGCTGCAAGTCGCACTCGCGCAGATCGAGAAACAGTTTGGCAAAGGCACCATCATGCGCCTGGGTGAGGGCGAGGTGATTGAAGACATTCAGGTGGTCTCCACCGGCTCGCTCGGGCTCGACATTGCGCTGGGCGTTGGCGGTTTGCCACGCGGCCGTGTGGTCGAGATCTATGGCCCGGAATCGTCGGGCAAAACCACGCTGACGCTGCAGGTCATTGCCGAGATGCAGAAGCAGGGTGGGCAATGCGCCTTTGTCGATGCCGAGCACGCTCTTGACATCCAGTACGCGCAAAAACTCGGCGTCAACTTGCAAGACCTGCTGATCAGCCAGCCCGACACCGGCGAGCAGGCGCTGGAAATCGTGGATAGTCTGGTGCGCTCGGGGGCGGTCGACTTGATCGTCGTCGACTCCGTGGCGGCACTGACGCCGAAAGCTGAGCTCGAAGGTGAAATGGGCGACAGCCTGCCCGGTTTGCAAGCGCGGTTGATGAGCCAGGCGCTGCGCAAGCTCACGGCCCACATCAAGAAGACCAACTGCATGGTGATCTTCATCAACCAGATCCGCATGAAGATCGGCGTCATGTTTGGCTCGCCCGAAACCACCACCGGTGGTAATGCGCTCAAGTTCTACGCCTCGGTCCGGCTCGACATCCGGCGCACCGGCACCATCAAAAAGGGCGACGACGCCATTGGCAACGAGACCAAGGTCAAGGTGGTGAAAAATAAAGTGGCGCCGCCGTTCAAGACGGCCGAGTTCGATATTTTGTTCGGCGAAGGCATCAGCCGGCACGGCGAGATCATCGACATGGGTGTGAATGCGAACATCCTGGACAAGTCGGGCGCTTGGTACGCCTACAACGGCGAAAAAATCGGCCAGGGTCGCGACAACGCCCGTGAGTTCCTTCGCGAAAACCCGGCGCTGTCCTATGAGATCGAAAACAAGGTGCGTGCCTCACTGGGCATTCCCCTGCTGCCAGGCGCCGCTGAACCCGAAGCCAAGGCCAAGACTTCAAGCAAAAAAGCCACTTAGCCCATACCAGTCGGGCTTTTATTGCTCTTTAATTTATAGCATGTGCATCATGGGTGCCGCGGTGGCCCAAGACTGATGGCTGCCAGCCAGCCTTCGCTCAAAGGCCGGGCGCTGCGCTTGCTCAGTGGCCGTGAGTATTCACGTGCTGAGCTGGAGCGCAAGTTGGCCAGTTTTGAGGAAGTGCCCGGCAGCCTGGCCCAGGCGCTGGATGCACTGCAGGCCAAAGGCTTCATCAGCGAGCAGCGTGTGATCGAGTCGGTGCTGCACCGACGCGCCGGTAAATTGGGCGGCGCCCGGTTGCGCCTGGAGTTGCAGGGCAAGGGTCTTGACCCAGACTTGGTTAGCGCAGCGCTGGCCCAAATGCAGGGTAGCGAGGCGGAGCGGGCCTTGGCGGTGTGGCGCAAGAAGTTCGGTGCGCCGCCGGCTGACACGCAGGCCGCTGCGCGTCAAATGCGTTTTTTGGCCACGCGGGGTTTTGCCACTGAGACGATTCGGCGCGTGGTCTCAGGCCGCTTGGCCCAAGACATGGACATAGACGCAGAGCGGGACGACTGAGCCGACGCGCCGCCAGCGCGGCCTCCTGTGCACAGCCTTACAAGCCCAACATCAGGCGCATGTTTTGCACCGCAGCGCCGCTGGCGCCTTTGCCCAGGTTGTCGAGCCGGGCCACCAGCACGGCGTGCCTGAATTCATCATCCGGTCCGGTGTTGGCAAACACCCGCAATTCCATGCGGTTGGTGTCCGCTAGTGCCAGAGGGTCCAGTTTCTGGTCGGGGTTGGTGGCTTCCACGCTGACCCACTCGCTGCCGGCGTAATGGCGGGTCAGGGCGTCGTGCAAGTCTTTGGCGCTGGGTTGGCCGGGCAACAAATCCAGGTGCAGCGGCAACTGGACCAGCATGCCCTGCCTGAAACTGCCCACTGCAGGCATGAAAATAGGGCGGCGGGTAAGACCGGTGTACCGCATGATCTCCGGCAGATGCTTGTGTTTCAGGCCCAGGCCATACAGCTCAAACGGCGGCGCCACCCCTGATTCGTGGGCTTCGATCATGGCTCGCCCACCGCCCGAGTAGCCAGTGACGGCAGGTAGGCTGATCGGGTAGTCGACAGGCAGCAGGCCGGCGTCTACCAATGGCCGTATCAATGCAATGGCGCCAGTGGGATAGCAGCCCGGGTTGCTCACCCGCCGCGCCTGCGCCACCCGAGCGCTTTGGTCGCGATGCAGCTCAGGAAAGCCATAGACCCAGTCCGGCGCAGTTCGGTACGCCGTGGAGGCGTCGATGATCTTGGGCCCCAATTGGCCACTGGACCTTGCTGCATCGTCAATCATTGCTACTGATTCAATAGCGGCCTGGTCATGCAGGCAGAGCACTACCAGGTCCACCTCGGCCATCAGCGCGCGCTTGGCGGCAGCGTCCTTGCGCAACTCTGGGGCAATGCTCACCAGCTCAATGCCGGCCATGCCTTGGAGCCGTTCCCGAATTTGCAGGCCGGTGGTGCCGGCTTCGCCGTCAATGAAGATTTTGTGCATGCTGAGCTCCCGTTCAGTGAGCCGGTGAGGGCCCTGTAAGACTGGCTAAAGTTTGGTGCATTGCAGCATGATACATTCCAAGGCTGTGTTGAGAAGTGCCTGCCGCAGTTACCAGCAGTTTGGCGGCGGGGAAGAAAACCATCTATTCCTGCGAGAGACCTCATGAAGATTCACGAGTACCAAGGCAAGGACATCTTGCGCCAATTTGGCGTACCGGTGCCCAGGGGCATTCCTGCCTTTACCGTTCAAGAGGCGGTCGAAGCCGCTCAAAAACTGGGCGGCCCCGTGTGGGTGGTCAAGGCGCAGATCCACGCCGGTGGCCGTGGCAAAGGCGGCGGTGTGAAGCTGGCCCGTTCGATCGACGAGGTCAAGCAACTCGCCAGCGAGATCCTGGGCATGCAACTGGTCACGCACCAGACCGGGCCGGACGGCCAAAAAGTGCGGCGCTTGCTGATTGAAGACGGCGCCGACATCAAAAAAGAGTATTACGTGTCTGCCGTGACCGACCGCGCCACCCAGCGCGTGGCCTTCATGGCGTCGTCTGAGGGCGGCATGGACATTGAAGAAGTGGCCCACGCCACGCCAGAAAAAATCATCAAGGCCATCGTGGACCCCGCCGCCGGCCTGACCGACGCACAGGCCAAGACCCTGGCCGACGGCATGGGTGTGCCAGCCGCCTCGACCGCACAGGCGGTGGATGTGCTGCAAAAGCTGTACAAGGTCTACATGGAGACCGACGCCTCCCTGGTCGAGATCAACCCGCTGATCTTGGAAGGCAATGGCAACATCAAGGCACTGGACGCCAAGTTCAACTTTGACGCCAATGCCCTGTTCCGCCATCCTGAGATCGTGGCTTACCGCGACCTCGATGAAGAAGACCCGGCCGAGGTGGAAGCCA
>RFWA01000111.1 GCA_009922295.1 Betaproteobacteria bacterium | reverse complement strand
GACCCAGCGGCCATGGCGGGGGCCAGCGCACGTTGGCAGTCGCAGCCCGGCTTTGTGGCCTGCAGAGACCCGCTCTCAGCAACCGACGGATCAGACGCCCTGATTGTGGTCACCGAGTGGCGCGAGTTCCGCAGCCCCGACTTTGCCGAACTGCGCAGCCGCCTGCGCCGGCCGGTGATCATCGACGGGCGCAACCTGTACGACCCCGAGTTGATGGCCGAACTGGGCTTTGACTACACCGGGATTGGCCGGGCCAAGCCCAAATGGGCTGATACGGTTTCTCTACCGCCTCAGTAATGGTCTGAAGCCGCCCAGCGTCAAGCAAACCAGATCGGGTTGCTCCAGGCCCGCCGGCCGTCGTCAGAGATCACAACGACGCGGCCGTAGCCTCCCTTGGCAACACCCTCGGCTGCCAATGTCGCAGACTCCATGCCGACACCAAATTCGCTAACAGCTTTGGAAGCACGGCCCAATAACATCACAGCTCGAGCCGGACTGCATTTAACGTGTAATTGTCCAGCATCTATCCGGATATCGTGGATCAACGGGCCCTGCGAAGAGTAGTAGTGGCCCTTCTTGAGGGACTCCAAAAGCAATTCTGGCTGAAGGCTATCTGCCCTCACCATCACCCAGGCACCGAAAGCATCGTCGAAGTGAAAGTGTGCATCATCCGATGCAAACGCGCTCAACCGCAGACCTTCTGCCAACAATTGGTCATACAGCGCGGAGCTGTCGCCACGGTCGGTTTTCAGGGCGCTGGTGTGGTTATAAATCTCTACCGCGTGTGCGCTTTCAATGCTGCGGGCGTCTTCCAATGACAGCCCATACCAGGCCGGATGGACGATGCCGACAAATGCGCCAGCGTCGCGGCAACGCTGCGCCAGCTGTGGCCCGGACTCACCGGGCTGGGTCGCTAGAAAATCGCGTGGTAAGCCCACTGCGAGCAGGTGCCAAGCCTCTCCCATGGACGTTGCCCGAACATGCACTTCAGCGCCGAGCAAGGTGGTGAACCCCTCACTGCGATAGGCCGTGGTGTCGGTCACCGGAAAATCATAGACTGGCAGAAAGTGGTCGCTCAAGGTCAGGAAGTCATACCCTGCTTCGCGGTAGCGCCGGCAAACTTCCTCAGGTGCATACCGCCCATCAGACATTGTCGAATGGGTGTGGAGATTACCCTTGAAAAAACGCCCGGGCTGATTGAATGCGGAGCAGACTGTCATTTGGATCCTTTGAAAACCGATGGTGAATTTTTAGATTAGGCAAGCCATGTGACGCGTTCATGACACGAGGCCTTGGACGGCACAGGCCATGAAGGCGCCAACATGGGGCAAGTCGAGGGACTCCCGCAGCGCTACTGCGTAAACCCCCGAGGAGCGGGGCAGTGCCACAAAAGGAACCATCACCAGGCGACGATCGCCGCCTAACTCGCCTTCGAAGAGCGCAGTGGCACCAAGTCCCGCGGCTACTGCCTCTTTGATCGCTTCACGCGAGGCCAACTCAAAGTTACTGCGCAGCGGCAGTCCTTCAGCCGCAAACGCCGCTTCCAGCACCTGTCGTGTCAATGAGCCTTTTTCACGCAGAATGATGTCGCGCCCTACCAGGTCACTCACCCGTACCTGCTGTAATTTGGCCATCGGATCATCCGCTCGCACACAGAGCATCAACCGCGGAGCCGCAATTAAGGTGCACGCCAACGACGAGAGCGGCTCCAGTAAGGACATCACGCCGACGTCGATACGCAATTGCTGCACGTCTTCCAAAAGTGATGACGTATTGCCCATTTGCGTGTGCAGCAACACATGGGGAAACTGCGTCCTGTAGCGTGCAACCAGGGGCATCGCGACATAGGGCGCAGACATGCCAACTCGGATGCGTCCGCCGGCGGTGTCCTGCAGGTCGCGCACGCTTGCTTCGAACTCGCCCATCTGGCTGATGATCAGGCGTGCCTTGAGGAATAACGCGCGGCCTTGCTCTGTCAGGGCAACCTGCGGCTTTCGGTGACAAACCAGGAATCCACAAGCGCGCTCCAGCGAAGCCAATTGCAAGGAGATGCCGGGTTGGGTCACCTCTAAGCGCTGCGCTGCGAGCGAAAAACTCTTCTCTTCTACAACCGCAACGAACGCCCGCAACGCGGTGAGTGTGATGCCGACGTCGCGCCGTAAGGCTTCAATGTCAAGTGTCTTCACGGTCACATTTTTGACACGCTTTGAAATTACATTAATTGATGAGGTCATACAGCAGATTATATTTTTTTATGGAGTAACCCATGTCAAAGATTCTTCGCCGAGATATTTTGCGCAGTGGTGCCGGTGCCGGCCTGCTAATTGCGTCGCTTGATTCCAGTTTGTTGAGCGAAGCATTCGCCCAGGAAACACCTAAGCGCGGCGGTACCCTGATTTATGCCCAGTTGTCGGCCAACCGCCGCGCTGCCGATGCCAGCAATGCCCGGCACCCATACTACGTGGTCGACTCCAACACGCGGCTGCAGTGGAACTGCCTGACTTGGGTTAACGAGAGGCTTGGGTGGGAACTTGAGTTGGCAAGCAAGGTTGAGCCCACAGACAGCAAGCTCAATGTGTGGGACGTCACGCTGCGAGAGGGGGTGATGTTCCACAACGGCGCAGAGATGACCTCCAAGGACGTGGCTTCATCGTTCGAGTACCACCGCCTTAACGCGCCCTTCGCGCGTCAGATCGTGAAGCTGGAAACCCTTGGCAAATACGTCACCCGCTTCACCCTCGACAGCGGCAATGCCGAGTTCCCTTACATTTTGGCCGAGTACAACAGCGTGATCATGCCGGCAGGTCCGCTTGAGACTATCGGATTCAGTGGCATCGGTAGCGGGCCGTTCAAGATCGTCTCAACCGATCCCAATCGTTCTCTCATCATGGAGCGTCATGAGGGCTATTGGCGCAAGGGCTTTCCCTACCTGGACCGGGTTGAGTTGTACAACCGGGAAGGTCAACAGGAAGCCGCTCTCAACGGTTTACGTGCGGGTCAGTTCGATGCCGTCATGAGCATCGATCCGCGGGCATTAGCGCAGTTCCAGTCCGACTCGGCTTACGACATTGAATCTGCCAAGGGCGGTTACAGTTTTGTTGTCCAGTTGCCCAAGCACCCTGGGTCTCCATTCCTCGACAAGCGTATCCGGCAGGCCTTCGCGGCGGCTATCGACCGCGAAGCGATTGTGCGGATCGCTTACGGAGGCAAGTACGGCTGGGTGGGGAACGACAGCCATCTGGTTGTCACAGACCCAAACTTTGTACCGCGTCCCGGGGGGCGAGACTTGGCCAAGGCCAAGCGCCTGCTGACTGAGGCAGGATACCCCAACGGCATTACCCTGCCCACCCTGTACTACAGCCCGCAACTCCCAGAAGTACCACGCTACTTCCAGGTGCTGCAGCAATCCGTCAAGGAGGCCGGCTTCACGATGGCGATCGAAGAGCGGCCTAATGATGGTTATATCCAGTTCAGGATGGGCGAGAACGACATTGCCAAAGGCAAGTACCACAAATTTGCGATGACAGCAGTGGGCTCCAGAAACGCCGGAATATCACTGTACCGGATGCGCCACGACTACGTGGAAAGCGGTCATTGGTCAGGCCCGGAACATGATCGCTACATGGCTTTGTATGCACAGGCGATGGTGACGCGTGAGGCGGACAAGCGCAAGGCTTTGTACACGCAGATGCAGGCCATCCTGCACGAGGAAGTGCCAGCTGTATTGCCGGCCGGCGGCGACAACTTCATGATTCGCAAGAAAAACATACGCAATCTGACCTTCCACCCTCAAATCTGGTCCGTTCAATTCGACAAAGTGTGGAAAGCTTGAGGGGTACGCACGAAACAACTTGGCATGCTTCGAGCATGCCAAGTCCAAGATGCTGAAAGCACTTATTCGTCGGGTTACGTTGTCGCTGCTGACCCTGGTCATGCTAGCGACCTTCGTATTTCTGGCCACCGAGGTCTTGCCAGGCGATGCTCTGGACGTGACCTTGTCGGCAGACGAGATGTCCGCGATGCCGCCGCAAAGGCTTGCAGCGATGAAGACCGAACTCGGGCTGGATCGGCCGGTGGCCATCCGGCTCGGGGAGTTCTTGTGGGGACTGGCTCATTTCGATCTCGGCAGAACCTTGATTTCTAAGGTGGCCGTCAGCCAAATCATCGCTTATCCGATGCGCAATTCATTGTTGCTCGCGGCAACCACACTGTTGTTTGCATTGCCACTGGCGGTGTTACTTGGGGTAAGCGCCGCTTATGCGCATCGGCGATCCACTGACACATGGGTCTCCACCTTAAGCCTGATTGGCTATTCGGTTCCCGAATTTGTGACCGGCACCTTTCTGGTGATGTGGTTGGCGGTGTCATGGGCTTGGTTCCCGGCCACCATCACATCCGACACACGCGGCTCGGCCATCAACCTGCTCCAGGCGTCGCCACTGGTGGTGTTGACCTTGTTGATCGGCTCTATCGCTTACCTGACCCGGCTGCTGCGCGTGGGCATGGTCGACGCGCTGTCAAGTGACTTTGTAGAACGATTACGACTAACAGGCATACCCGAATGGCGTATCGTCTGGCGACATGCATTGCCAGCAGCGGCGATCCCGACACTGAGCGCTATGGCGCTTTATGCGGCAGCCCTGGTGTCAGGCATCGTCGTCGTAGAACTGGTATTTTCATACCCAGGCGTCGGCCAGGAACTGGTACGCGCCATCTCCAAGCGCGAGGTTCATGTGATCCAGGCGATCGCCATCACCTCGGCTGCCATTGTGGTGACTATGAACTTCTTGGCCGACATAGCCATCCTTGCGCTGGATCCGCGCACGAGACAATCATGAGTACGTTTTTTCGCCACCTGCTCCGCAATCCGCTGTCTGGCGTCGGGATGGCGCTCGTCGGGCTCCACCTGGTGGTTGCGCTGGCTGCGCCATGGTTGATCCCTTGCGACCCTTACCAGCTGAAGGACTTGCCTTTTGCGCCACCCGACACCACCTACCTTCTTGGCACCGACGAAATCGGACGGGATTTCCTTTCAAGGGTGTTGATGGGAGGCCGTTCTTGCCTCCTGGTGGCCCTTGTTTCCGGTGCCCTTGCTGCGCTTGGAGGCGGCCTGCTTGGTCTGTTTGCGGCCTACCGTGGCGGCCTGTGGGACGAGGTGATTTCACGTGTCGTTGAGATGAAGATTGCCATACCCTCTATCCTTTTTGTGTCCCTTTTCGTGACCGGATTTGGGCAGTCGGTGGTGGTGCTTGTGATGGTCATCATGCTGATCAAGATGATGGGGGTGATCCGCACTGCCAGGGCACAGGGCCTGGTGCTGATGTCACAAGGTTTCATCATTGCCGCCAAGCTGCGGGGCGAATCAGCCAGCCGGATCATCGTGCGCGAGATGTTGCCCAATATTCTGGACCTGCTGGGGGTTGAATTTGCGTTGCGCACCTCCAGCGCGCTGCTGCTGGTCTCTACCCTGTCCTTTCTTGGCTTGGGTCTGTCGCCGCCCACACCCGACTGGGGTTTGATGGTTCACGACGGACTGCAGTCGATACGGTCCCAACCCTGGCTCATTCTGGTGCCCGCTGGATGCATCACCAGCCTCGTGGTAGGCATCAATTTCGCAACCGAGGGCGTTGTCGACGCCTTCGGCATGGAGCACGCCCGTGGTGTCGCCGGTCACTGATCCGCTTGTCGTGGCCGACCGGCTTGGTATGGGCTACCAGGCGGTGGACGGGTCGCTGCGCCAGGTTGTCAGCGACGCGTCCTTTCACATCTCGCTGGGTGAGTCTGTCGGATTTGTCGGCGAGTCCGGGTCCGGCAAGTCCACGCTGGCCCGTGCCTTACTGGGATACCGGCGCGCCGGCGGCATGTTCATGGGCGGTAGTTTGCGGTTCCAGGGGGAAGAGCTCACGACCGCAACGCCACAAGCGCTGCAGGCGCTGCGAGGTCGCGCCGTAGCCATGGTCCCTCAGAACCCACTCTCGTCACTGACTTTCCACCAGCGTGTCGGGGCGCAGATCATGGAGGTTCTTCAGACCCGCGCGCGACTGGATCGAGCCGCTGCGCGAGTTCAGATGCTTGAATTATTGGCGCGAACCGGTCTCCAGGACCCTCCCGCTATCGCATCGCGTTTTCCGCACCAACTCTCCGGCGGTCAGCGCCAACGTGTGGTGATTGCGGCCGCACTGGCTTGCCAGCCCTCACTCCTGGTTCTCGACGAACCGACCACCGCACTAGACAAAGCAACTGAATCGCAGGTGCTGGAGCTTGTGCGAAACGTGAGACGGGACAGCAAGGCGGCGTTGGTGTTGGTCACCCACGACCTGAACGTTGTCGCTCGGGTTTGCGACCGTGTTTTGGTGATGAAGGACGGCCGCATCGAGGAGCACGGCACGGTCCGTGAGGTATTCAGAGCACCCAAGACGGCCTATGCACAATTGCTGATGGCCGCCACATTGCGAATTGACCCGGTTCAGGCGCCTGCCGTGCTGCCCGTTGGATCGGACCTGCTTCAATTGAATCACCTGCACTTCAGTTACCCCAGCGGTGGTTGGCTTTTCCGGCGACAACCCCGGTCTACGGCGCTGCGCGACGTTTGCCTAGAGTTGACTCGCGGTGAGGTTCTTGGCGTGATTGGCGAGTCAGGCTCGGGCAAGAGCACTCTGGGCATGGTGGTAGCAGGGGTACTGCCCGACACCGGACGCCACCTGCGCTGGGAGGGAGAGCCGATGCCAGCGGCCCTGGCACAGCGGCCGGCCGGTCTGCTGCGACGAATCCAAATGATCTTTCAGGACCCGTTGTCGTCGCTTAACCCACGAAAGACCGTGGGTGACGCGGTCATCAGACCGCTACAGGTTTTTCATGGCATGACACCGACCGCAGCGCGGGTGCGGGCGATCGCGCTGCTGCAGGAACTGGGCATGGAGTCGGAGTACATGGACCGCTACCCGCGCAGCCTGTCGGGTGGCCAACAACAACGGGTGGCCATTGCGCGGGCCTTTGCTGCCGAGCCAGACCTGCTGGTCTGCGACGAAATCACATCTGCGCTGGATGCGTCAATCCAGTCGCAGGTGCTGGCGCAATTGCAAACCATGCAGCAACGTCGGGCCACCGCGATGCTGATGATTACCCATGACCTGTCAGTGATCTGGAAGATGGCGCCACGCGTGGTAGTCCTTAAAGATGGTCAAGTGCTTGAGTCTGGAGCGACGGTTGACGTGTTCGCCCGTCCTCGCAACGCCTACACCGCGGCGCTGGTTGGCGCCGCCACCGAAGCACATGCATTTACTGCATAAGCCCGCTCTTCCAATCCTATTACTACTTATTTAAAATGACCTCAACACATACCACCTCACCTCGTGCCGAGATCGAGCAACTCTTCGCTGTCCATGGCGCCCTGATTTACGGCGAGTCGGTGAACCAGATCGAGCACGCGCTTCAGTGCGCGACGCTCGCAGAGACTGCCGGGGCCAGTGAGTCACTGATCGTTGCGGTCTTGCTTCATGACGTTGGCCACATGATGCATCGCGACGCAGCAGGCGCTTTGCAAGCGGGCATGGACGATGG
>RFWA01000012.1 GCA_009922295.1 Betaproteobacteria bacterium | reverse complement strand
AAAAAGCTGCCCGGCGGCCTGCCTAAAAAGACTGCCCGCGCCCTGCTGGACATCGAAGACAGAGACTACGTGCCCATCATCCGCAACCCGCAAACCACCAGCGCCGAGACCGAAGCCGTGTTTTATTTCCCCGGTTGCGGTTCGGAGCGGCTGTTCAGCCAAGTGGGGCTGGCCACCCAGGCCATGCTGTGGCATGCCGGGGTGCAAACCGTGCTGCCGCCGGGCTATTTGTGCTGCGGCTACCCCCAGCGCGCCGCCGGACAGTTTGACAAGGCCGAAAAGCTGATCACCGACAACCGGGTGCTGTTCCACCGGGTGGCCAACACCCTGAACTACCTGGACATCAAGACCGTGGTGGTCAGCTGTGGCACCTGTTTTGACCAGCTGCAGGGCTACGAATTTGACAAAATATTCCCCGGCAGCCGCATCATCGACATCCATGAGTACCTGCTGGAGAAAAAAATCACCCTGGCCAACGCCGGCACCTTTTTGTTCCATGACCCCTGCCACAGCCCCATGAAGCAGCAGGAGCCGATCAAAACGGTCAAAGCCTTGCTGGGCGACCAGGTGCTGCAATCCCAGCGTTGCTGCGGTGAATCGGGCACGCTGGCGCTGAACCGGCCCGACATCTCCACCCAGGTGCGCTTTCGCAAAGAAGAAGAAATCCTCAAAGGCGAAGCCCAGCTGCGCAGTCAGGGCCTGCTGGGCGAGCGGGATAACGTCAAGATCTTGACCAGCTGCCCGGCCTGCCTGCAGGGCCTAAGCCGCTTTGGCGACGATCTGCAAAACGGCCTGCTGGAAGCCGACTACATCGTGGTGGAGATGGCTCGCCAAATTCTGGGAGAAAATTGGCTGCCCGACTATGTGCGAGAAGCTAACCAGGGCGGCATTGAGCGGGTTTTGGTGTGATGGGAATCGCCAGCATGCGTTGTCATTCCCGCGGACGCGGGAATCCATGTATTCCCGCTTGCTCGAGGATGACACTGCTGACATCGGGCCAGCTGGTGGGCGCGGGCTTGGGCTTGCGATAGGCCGGCGGCGCAGATGGTTTTCGCCTGGAGTGGGCGCAGATCGTGACTGGAAGCGTGTTACCGTTAAGCCCCGGCTCGGGTATTTCACACGTCGGGCACCAGAAAATTCACCTCAATTTATCGGCCCGCTTCTGAGTGGGTCAGACGGGCACAACATGGCAGGTTTGCAATCGGGCGCTCCAACGCCGCAGTCGATCACGGTGCACAGTGCGTCCAAGGTGCTGGAGGTCGATTTTTCTGATGGGGCGGCGTTTCGTATTCCGTTTGAGCTGATGCGCATTTACTCCCCGTCCGCCGAGGTGCAGGGTCACGGGCCCGGCCAGGAGGTGCTGCAGACCGGCAAGCGCGAAGTTGCATTAACCGGCCTGGAGCCGGTCGGTAACTATGCGGTGCAACCCGCATTTTCTGACGGCCATGACACGGGTATTTTTTCGTGGGACTACCTCTACTTTCTGGGCTCGCAGCAAGAGCGTTTGTGGGCCGATTACACAACCCGCCTGGCGGCAGCGGGCGTTGAGCGGGATTCGCCCATGCCTGAAAAAGCCGGTCACGGCTGCGCCAGCCACTAAAGTTGCGCTAGCCATGACCAGCACCCATTTTGGTTACCAGTCGGTCGATGAGGCCGACAAGGCGCGCCACGTGCGCGGTGTATTTGACTCGGTTGCGCCCAAATATGACGTCATGAACGACCTGATGTCGGGGGGGCTGCATCGGGCATGGAAGGCCTTTACGGTGCTGGTTGCCGATGTGCAGGAGGGCGACGCGGTCCTTGACATCGCAGGCGGCACGGGCGACCTGGCCATGGCTTTTGCCAAAAAAGTAGGCAAAAGTGGGCAGGTGGTGCACACAGATATCAATGAAGCCATGCTGCGCACTGGGCGTGAACGGCTGCTGGACGCCGGGGTTTCGCTGCCCACGGTGGTCTGTGACGCGGAGCAGTTGCCGTTTCCAGATAACCATTTTGCCGTGGTGAGTGTGGCCTTTGGCCTGCGCAATATGACGCACAAAGAGGCGGCCTTGGCGGAGATGCGGCGGGTGCTCAGGCCCGGCGGCAAACTGCTGGTGCTGGAGTTTTCAAAGGTGGCGCCGCCGCTTCAAAAAGTTTACGACTGGTACTCGTTCAAGGTGCTGCCGCGCTTGGGGCAATGGGTGGCCGGGGACGATGCCAGTTACCGCTACCTGGCCGAATCGATTCGGATGCACCCGGACCAGCAGACCTTGAAGACCATGATGCATAAAGGTGGTTTCGGTCATGTGGACTATCACAACCTGACAGGCGGCCTTGTGGCGTTACATGTTGGAATGAAGTGTTGAGTGTTAAGGATTGTGGTTTTGACTATCATCCCAATTTCTGGATGACCAATTAGGAGACAGCATGAAAATCTGGACGTTTGTATTGGCTTTGGGCCTGTCACTGGCGGGCTTTCATGCCGACGCCAAGCGCATGGGCGGCGGCAAGTCGGTTGGACAGCAATCCAATAACGTAACCCAGCAGCAGGCCGCGCCTGCGCAAAATGTTGCCAAACCGGCAGCGCCTGCGCCTGCGCCGGCTGCTGCGGCCGCACCCAAGCGGCCGTGGGGCGCCATGTTGGGCGGCCTGGCAGCTGGCCTTGGTCTGGCGTGGTTGGCGCACTCATTGGGTATGGGTGAAGGTTTTGGTCAGATGCTGATGTTTGGCCTGCTGGCCTTGGGCATCATGATGGCGGTGGGTTGGTTCATGCGCTCCAGAAAGGCGGCCCAAGCCCAAAATGGTAGCGCTGACTCGCCCTATGCGTTTCAAGGCGCTTCGCCCTCGCCAGTGGCTGCCACCCCGGCGGCCTACAGCCCGGCGAACGTGGGCAACGACGCCTCGGCCCGCCCCTGGGAGCGCAACAGCACGGCTTTTGACAGCAGCGCCGCAGGCGGCACTTCGGGCTCGATGATCGGCTCTGCCCTGATCGGTTCCCAAAGCTGGGGGGTGCCCGCAGGCTTTGACGCAGAGGGTTTCCTGAGCGCAGCCAAGGCCAATTTCGTCGCGCTGCAGGCGGCTTGGGACAAGTCGGACATCAATGCCCTGCGCGCCATGATGACCGACACCATGCTGATTGAAATCCAGACCCAACTGGCTGAGCGCGAGGCGCACACCGGCGTACCCGCTAATCAGACTGATGTGGTCAAGATCGACGCCCAGTTGCTGGGCATTGAGGACCTGGGTGAAGCCTACATGGCCAGCGTCGAGTTCAACGGCATGATCCGTGAAGAACCGGCATCTGCGCCCAACCCGTTCCGTGAGGTCTGGAACATGACCAAGCCTAAAAACGGCCAGAGTGGCTGGCTGGTGGCTGGCGTACAAGCCTTGCAGTAGGGCTGCTGCATCCCTCCGGCCGTTTGGCCGGAAATTCAGGGAATAATTGGGGACTATGGCAACACAGTCCCCTTTTCAATTGTTCGAGGCTTTTCTGCAGAAACTGCCTTTGCCCAAGGTTCAACCGCCAGGATGGGCCGTGGATGAAGTGCAGCGCCGGCTGGTCTCATTGTTGAATCATATTTTGTTGCAAGAGCCCGAGGCCCAAGGCCGTCTTTTGAGACAAAAAGGGCGTGTAGTCCACATCCAATGGCGCTTTCTAGCTATTTCTTTGATAGCAACTCCGGCAGGCTTGTTGGATCTGGCACCGCCCGGTACCCGCACCGACCTGAGTCTGTTCTTGACGGAGGCCTCGCCGCTGGTTTTGATGCAGCAGTTGCTGAGTGGCGACAAGCCGGCGGTACGGGTCGAGGGCGATGTGCAACTGGCGGCTGAGGTCAACTGGTTGGCCGATCATGTGCGTTGGGAGCTTGAAGAAGATTTGGCCCGCCTGATTGGCGACGTACCAGCGCATGCGCTTGCAGAAGGGGCGCGCAACCTGCGCCTGGCGTTGCGGCAATTTCTGGCGCCCCAGGCTTCCAGTCGTGCCCACCAGGCCCCGACATGACCCGCCTGTTCCGGGGGATCTACATTGTCTGGGTGGCACTGCGATATGGCCTGGACGAACTGGTTCTGACCAGTTTTCAGAAGCCATGGTTGCGCGTGCTGGCGCGTTTTTTGTCGATCGGTCGGCGTTTGGACGCGCCGCCAGGGCAGCGCCTTCGCGAAGCCTTGGAGCACCTGGGTCCTATCTTTGTGAAATTCGGGCAGGTCTTGTCCACCCGTCGTGACCTGCTGCCGCTTGATATTGCCGATGAGTTGGCGCGCCTGCAAGACCAGGTGCCGCCGTTTGGCAGCGACGTGGCCATCGCCTCGATTGAGCGCGCCTTTGGCAAAAAAGTAGGCGATATATTTGAATCTTTTGAGCGCGAGCCGGTGGCCAGTGCCTCGATCGCTCAGGTGCACTTTGCGGTGTTGAAGGACCGGCAGGGACGCCGACGCGATGTGGCGGTCAAGGTGTTGCGGCCGGGCATGCTCAAGGTGATCGAAAAAGACCTGAGCCTGCTGCGCCTGATGGCCGGCTGGGTCGACGGCCTGTCGGCTGACGGGCGACGCCTGAAGCCGCGCGAGGTGGTGGCTGAGTTTGACAAATACCTGCACGATGAGCTCGATCTGGTGCGTGAGGCATCCAGTGCGGCGCAACTTCGGCGCAACATGGCCGGCTTGGATCTGGTGTTGATCCCGGAGATGATCTGGGACTACTGCATGACCGATGTCATCGTGATGGAGCGCATGAATGGCATTCCGATCAGCCAGGTAGACCGGCTGCGGGCTGCCGGCGTCGATATCCCCAAGTTGGCGCGTGATGGCGTCACCATTTTCTTTACGCAGGTCTTCCGCGACGGGTTTTTTCATGCCGACATGCACCCTGGCAACATCCAGGTCAGCGTTGAGCCAGCCACCTTCGGGCGTTATATCTCGCTGGATTTCGGTATTGTTGGCACGCTCACTGGCTCAGACAAAGAGTACCTGGCCCAGAACTTCACGGCTTTTTTCAGGCGCGACTACAAGCGGGTAGCTGAGTTGCATATCGAGTCGGGCTGGGTGCCAGCCAGCACCCGGGTCGATGAGCTCGAGTCAGCCATTCGCTCGGTGTGCGAGCCTTACTTTGACCGGCCCCTGAAAGAAATCTCCCTGGGCCTGGTGCTGATGCGTTTGTTCCAGACCTCGCGCCGTTTCTCGGTTGAAATCCAGCCGCAACTGGTGTTGTTGCAGAAAACCCTGCTCAATATTGAAGGCCTGGGGCGCCAGCTGGATCCAGAGCTTGACTTGTGGAGCACGGCCAAGCCGTTCCTGGAAAAATGGATGCTTGACCAACTTGGCCCGGCCAAGTTATTCGAAGAGCTTCGCAATGAGGCGCCGCAGTATGCCAAGCTGTTGCCCGAGCTGCCGCGTCTTCTCTATGAGTTTCTAAAGGGCCGCAAGCCGAAGCCCGACAGCCTGATGGCGGATTTGCTGGCCGAACAAAAACGCACCAACCGGCTGCTGCAAGGCTTGCTGTATGGCGGTTTCGGTTTTGTGCTGGGCCTGTTGGTGATGCAGCTCTGGACCCGCTTGAGAATCTTCTAGGCGGGGCCGTCGCCCTATAATCACAGGCTTTGCAAGCTGACCCCGAGCCAAATCGCCATGCCAATTTACGCCTATAAATGCGAGTCCTGCGGGTTTTCCAAGGACGTGTTGCAAAAAATGTCTGACGCACCGCTCTCGGATTGTCCGAGTTGTGGTGGCAGCAGCTTCAAAAAACAACTGACCGCAGCCGGTTTCCAGCTCAAGGGCTCGGGCTGGTACGCCACTGATTTCAAGGGTGGCAGCACCGCAGCGCCGGCCACCACACCCGGTGGTGAGGGCGGTAGTGGTGGTGGTGGCGGCGACAGCGCCAAGCCTGCTGATTCCGGCGGCAAAACCGAGACGGCGGCAGCTGCGCCGGCAGCCGCCAGTGGCTGTGCCACCTCTTGTGCTTGTCATTGAGCGCTTGCCATTGATCTTGCCAACGACTGATCCAAGACCCCCCATATGCCTGTCAAAAAATACCTGATCACCGGGCTACTGGTCTGGTTTCCATTGGCCATTACCTTTTGGGTGTTGCTCTGGCTGGTGGGTTTGCTGGATGGCATTTTCGGTGGCGTCCTGACCGGCTTGTCGGCGGTCACTTCCAACGCCACTGGCATCCAGCTGGAACAGTTGCGCCACATTCCGGGTCTTGGCGTGGTGCTGGTCTTCGCCGCGCTACTTTTGACTGGCGCACTGGTCTCCAATGTCGCGGGACGCTGGTGGCTTAAGCAACTGAACAAGCTTTTCACCAATATTCCGATCTTCAAAACGGTTTACACCAGTGTCAAGAAGGTTTCGGACACTCTGTTCTCCAGCACTGGCAATGCCTTTCGCACCGCATTGCTGGTGCAATACCCACGCGCCGGATCGTGGACCATCGCGTTTCAGACCGGTTCGCCGATCGGTGAAGTGGCGGAGCACCTGGGGCAAGATTTCGTCAGCGTTTATGTGCCGACCACACCCAACCCAACCAGCGGATTCTTCCTGATGGTGCCTCGCTCAGAGGTCATAGAGCTGAAGATGAGCGTCGATGAGGCGCTGACCTATGTGATTTCGATGGGGGTGGTGCCACCCCCCGAGGCGGCCAAAGCCACCCCCCACTGATTCTTATTGAAACCTGTCCCGTCGTTTTTCGGGACCTTGAAAGCTGCTTATGGCCATGCGTTCCCATTATTGCGGTCTGGTGACCGAAGCCCTGCTGGGCCAGACTGTGACTCTGTGCGGTTGGGTTAACCGTCGTCGTGACCACGGCGGCGTTATTTTTGTGGATGTGCGTGATCGCGAAGGTTACGTACAGGTGGTCTGTGACCCTGATCGTCCCGACATGTTCGCCACAGCCGAGGTCTTGCGCAACGAGTTTTGTATCCAGGTCAAAGGTCTGGTGCGGGCTCGTCCGGCCGGCACCACCAACGATCAGCTGAAAAGCGGCAGCATCGAGGTCTTGTGCCATGAGCTTAAGGTACTGAACCCTTCGGTCACGCCGCCGTTCCAACTGGACGACGTCAACCTCAGCGAAACCACCCGCCTGACCCATCGGGTGCTGGATCTGCGGCGCCCGTACATGCAAAACAACCTGATGCTTCGCTATCGGGTAGCCATGGAGGTACGCAAGTTCCTGGACGCCCACGGTTTCGTGGACATTGAGACCCCGATGCTGGGCAAATCGACGCCTGAGGGCGCGCGGGATTACCTGGTGCCAAGCCGGGTGCACGACGGCCATTTCTTTGCCTTGCCGCAAAGCCCGCAGCTGTTCAAGCAACTGCTGATGGTGGCCGGCTTTGACCGCTACTACCAGATCACCAAGTGTTTCCGAGATGAAGATTTGCGTGCTGACCGGCAGCCAGAGTTCACGCAGATTGACATTGAGACATCGTTCCTGGCTGAGCAGGACATTCGCGATCTGTTTCAGGACATGATCAAGACCGTGTTTCTGAGCACGCTCAAGGTCGATCTCGGGGTGTTCCCGGTGATGACCTATGGCGAGGCCATGCATCAATACGGCTCCGACAAGCCGGATTTGCGCGTGAAACTGGCCTTCGCCGAGCTCACTGATGTCATGGCGGATGTGGATTTCAAGGTCTTTGCCGGCGCTGCCACTATGAAGGACGGTCGCGTGGTGGGTCTGCGCATTCCCGGTGGCGCCCGTGAAACCGGCGGCCTGAGTCGCGGCGAGATCGACGCTTATACCGAGTTCGTCAAGATCTATGGTGCCAAGGGCTTGGCCTACATCAAGGTCAACGAGCGGGCACGTGGCCGAGACGGGCTGCAGAGCCCGATTGTCAAGAACCTCCATGACCGGGCCCTGGCGGCGGTGCTGGAGCGCACCGACGCACAGGATGGCGACCTGATTTTCTTCGGTGCCGACAGGACCAAGGTGGTGAACGACGCCATTGGCGCGCTGCGGGTCAAGATCGGGCACAGCGAGTTCGGCAAGAAAAACGGCCTGTTCGAGGCGGGTTGGCGCCCGCTCTGGGTGGTCGACTTCCCGATGTTCGAGTTTGACGAGGAAGCGCAGCGCTACACAGCGGTGCACCATCCATTCACAGCACCCAAAGAGGGCCACGAGGACTGGATGGTCACCGCCCCCGACAAATGTATCTCCCAGGGTTACGACATGGTGCTCAATGGGTGGGAAATGGGCGGAGGCTCGGTGCGGATTCACCGTGCCGACGTGCAGCAAAAAGTTTTTGATGCGCTGAAGATCAGCCCGGAAGAGGCCCAGGACAAATTTGGCTTTCTGCTGGACGCCTTGCAGTACGGCGCGCCGCCCCATGGCGGCATTGCGTTCGGCCTAGACCGCATCGTGACGCTGATGACCGGTGCCGAGTCGATCCGGGATGTGATTGCCTTCCCCAAAACCCAGCGCGCCCAGTGCCTGTTGACGCAGGCGCCCGGCCTGGTGGACGAGAAGCAGCTGCGGGAACTGCACATCAAGTTGCGCAATACCGAGTTGGCGAAGCCGGTTTGATCCGACTTTTCGGCGAGCTGTAAGGCAGAATGGTGGGGCGCTCTTGGAGCGCCCTTTTTCATGGCTCCAACCTTTAAGATTCCCCAGTCGGTGCTGGTGGTGATTCACACCCCGGGCCTCGAGGTTTTGTTGATTCGCCGGGCCGATGCCACTGACTTTTGGCAGTCAGTGACTGGCAGCAAAGACTCACCTGACGAAAGCTACGCGCAAACAGCGGTGCGCGAAGTGCTGGAGGAAACTGGTATAGATTGCGCGCCGGGGTCTGAACTGGCCGATGCGTTGCTGGATTGGCAGCTGGAAAATGTCTATGAGATCTACCCCCGCTGGCGGCACCGTTATGCGCCGGGCGTCATCCACAACACCGAGCATTTGTTTGGCTTGCGTCTGCCTGAAGTCAGGGCTGTGCGCCTGAGCCCGCGCGAACACACGGCTGCGCAATGGTTGCCGTATCAGCAGGCGGCGAGCGCCTGTTTCTCGCCTTCCAACGCCGAGGCGATCCTGATGCTGCCGCGCTTCACCCCCCCTGGAGCAAGCCTGTGAGGGTGATCCGGGTTGCCACCTACAACATTCACAAAGGCGTGCAAGGGCTCGGGCCCCGGCGCCGGCTGGAGATTCACAACCTTGGGCATGCGGTCGAGCAGTTGGACGCGGACATCGTGTGTCTGCAGGAAGTGCGCCGGGTGCACCGGCGCGAGCAGGCTTATTTCGCCCATTGGCCGGAGTTGCCGCAAGCTGATTTTTTGGCCCCGGAGGGCTATGAGGCGGTCTACCGCACCAACGCATTCACCCGCCACGGCGAGCATGGCAATGCGATTCTGACCCGCTGGCCGGTGGTGTCGCACCAGCATGAAGACATGTCAGACCACCGGTTTGAGCAGCGCGGTCTGCTGCATGCCGAAGTCTTGATGCACGACACCTCGGTTCATGTTGTGGTCGTGCACCTTGGCCTGATTCGGGCTAGCCGGGTGCGCCAGGTGCTCCAACTGCAACAGTTCATCAGCCGTGAAATTCCGCCCGGGGCGCCCCTGATTGTGGCCGGGGACTTCAATGACTGGGGTAACCAGGTCCAAGTGGCACTGGCACAGGCCAACTTGACAGCTTCTAGCGGGCGGGGGCAGGCTACCTTTCCCTCCCGCCTGCCACTGGTGCAACTGGACTATGTGTATGCCCGGGGTTTGCTGCCTATGACGGTGCATGTGCCGCGTGGCCGGATCTGGGGTCAAATGTCCGACCACTTGCCATTGATCGCTGAGTTTGGTTTGCCCGACTGATTGGGTCTTGAGATGGCGCAACTTCAGCTTGGACACCAACTTCAGTTGCTTCAGAGCGGAAAGGATTTTTTCCCGGCGCTGATAGAGGCGATCGACGCCAGTGCGCATGAAGTGCGCATGGAAACTTACATTTTCAATGCGTTAGGCAGTGGCGCCCTGGTGGCGGCCGCACTGGAGCGTGCCGCTTTGCGTGGGGTGAATGTTCGCCTTGTGATGGATGGCGTCGGCACTCCTGAGCTGGACCAACACTGGTGCAGCCGGTTCCAGGCCGCGGGTGTGGTCTGGCGGATTTTTGCGCCAATGGGGCGATTCGGGTTGCTGATTCCGAGCCGCTGGCGGCGGCTTCACCGCAAACTGTGCGTGGTGGATGGCCAGGTGGCTTTTTGCGGCGGCATCAATGTTCTGGACGATTTTTTTGACCCCAACCATGGCGCGCTGAGTCTTCCCCGCCTTGATTTCGCCGTGCGGGTGAGCGGGCCCCTGGTGAGAGAGGCGCATGCTGAACAAGCTCAGTTCTGGTGGCGCCTGCAAGCCGTGCGAACGGCGCATCAGATGGACTTGCGGGCCGCATGGCTGGCACTGCATCAGGCCGTGACGCTGGCCATGCCAAGCCAGCTTGCAGCGCCCTCCCTTGCAGTGCCCGCTGCGGGATCAATGGCCCGGGCGGCACTGGTGCTGCGCGATAACCTGCGCCATCGGACCCATATTGAGCGCGCCTATCGCAAGGCGATTGGCGAGGCGACCCAGGAGGTCATCATCGCCAACGCCTATTTTTTGCCTGGTCGCAAGTTGCGCCGTAGTCTTATTCTTGCCGCTCAGCGCGGCGTACGGGTGCGCCTACTGCTGCAAGGCCGCTATGAATATTTCATGCAGTACCATGCGGCGCGACCGGTGTATGGCGTGCTGCTGGCCGCTGGGGTGGAAATCCATGAGTATTCGATCAGCTTTTTGCACGCCAAGGTGGCCGTGATTGACAGCCACTGGGCCACCGTGGGCTCCTCCAACCTCGACCCCTTGAGCCTGCTGCTGGCGCGCGAGGCCAATGTGGTGGTGGAAGACCCCGCCTTTGCCTGCCAATTGCGGGCCCAACTGGAGCAGGCGATTGATCATGGCGGTTTTCTCGTGGATCCAAAAACCTACGCTGACCGGTCTTGGCGCCTGCGCCTGATTGACCGCCTGGCCTTCGGCTTGATGCGATTGGCGCTCTTTCTAACCGGCAATCGCTACTAAATAGATAGCTAACAATGTCTGTGCGACAGGGGTTTTAGTCAAGAAACCCTATTGACTAAAGGCTGGTAACATTTGCCCATGTTAATGTCAACGACCAGCCGTATGAACCCAAGCGACGCAGATGAGGGAACGCCTGTTTCCGTCAAGATCCGGGAGCGGCTGCAGGCGGCGCGCCGACGTTTTCATGCCAATGACAATATTGCTGATTTCATTGAACCCGGCGAGCTCGAGCAGTTGCTCGACGAGGTCGAAAGCAAGATGCAGGGGGTGCTCGGTAGTCTGGTCATTGACACGGATAACGACCACAACACCGGCCAAACGGCACGCCGCGTCGCCAAGATGTACCTGAACGAAGTATTTCGTGGGCGCTACGTCCAGAGCCCGGCGGTCACGGAGTTCCCCAATGCAGAGCACCTGAATGAACTGATGATTGTTGGCCCCATCACAGTGCGAAGTGCCTGCAGCCACCACCTGTGCCCGGTCATCGGTCAAATCTGGATTGGCGTTTTGCCCAACGAACACACCAATGTGATTGGTTTGTCCAAGTATGCGCGGCTTGCCGAGTGGGTCATGGGCCGACCGCAGATCCAGGAAGAGGCGGTGGTGCAATTGGCGGATCTGATCCAGAAAAAAACCCAACCTGACGGATTGGCCATCGTGATGGAGGCGTCCCACTTTTGCATGGGCTGGCGTGGCGTCAAGGACGTCGACAGCAAAATGATCAATTCTGTGATGCGTGGCAGCTTTCTCAAAGATGCCAACCTTCGCCGCGAGTTCCTGTCTCTTTTACCCAGGAAGGGCTGATCATGTTGGTCCGTTTGCTTTACGCCAGCCGTGCCATTGATACCAGCCCGGAGGCGATCGAGACCATCCTGGCGCAATCGCGTTCGCACAACCCCGAATGCGGTATCACGGGCATTCTTTGCTATGGCGGCGGTATTTTTCTGCAGGCCATAGAGGGTGGTCGCATGTCGGTGAGTGAGCTCTACGGGCACATCCAGCGCGATAGCCGGCACAAAGACGTGGTGCTGTTGCACTATGAAGAAATCTCCGAGCGGCGTTTTGGTGGCTGGACCATGGGACAGGTCGACATGTCGCGCATCAATGCCTCCATTTTGCTCAAATACGCCGAAAAACCTGAACTCGACCCCTACTCGGTGTCTGGCAAGGTGTCATTGGCGTTGCTGGAGGAGCTGATGGCCACCGCCAGCATCATTGGTCGCGCCTGAGGTCTTGGGTGCTGGTCATCCCGCGCCAGCGCCCCTAAATGCGCTGAAGCGCGCTGAGCTGGTCGGCTGCGACTTTTCCAGCAGTCCCTCGCGCCGAAAACCGATTGTGATTGCCCGAGGCAGCCAGCAGGGCGGCCGGGTTCAGTTGAGCGGGCTGGAGCGCCTGGAATCACTCGATGCGTTCAGTGCCTGGCTGCAGCAGCCATTGACCTGGGTGGGCGGTTTTGACCTGCCCTTTGGCCTACCCCGTGAACTGGTGAAGGCGCTGGGCTGGCCCTTGCAATGGGAGCCATGTATCCGTCATTACGCTGGTCTGAGCCGGCCAGACATTCGCCAGCAGTTTTCCGCTTTTTGCGCGCAGCGACCTGTTGGCGGCAAGTTTGCCCATCGCGCGACCGATCGGCCTGCCGGCTCAAGCCCCTCGATGAAATGGGTCAACCCACCGGTAGCCTACATGCTGCATGCCGGCGTGCCGCGCTTGCTGGGGGCGGGTGTTTGCCTGCCTGGCCTGCACCCCGGTGATCCGCAAGACCGGTCAGCCGACGGTCAGGCCCGGCGAGTTGCGCTGGAGGCCTATCCGGGTTTGCTGGCGCGTGAGCTGCTGGGTGCGCGCAGCTACAAGAGCGATGATCGGGCCAAACAGACGCCAGAGCGACTGATTGCCCGTAAGGACCTCATTACGGGTTTGGAGAATGGCCGTACCCGCTTGGCCCTGCAGCTCAAGCTGACGCATGCGCAACGCGATGTGCTGGTGGACGATGCGAGCGGCGACGCGTTGGACGCCGTTCTGTGCCTGTTGCAGGCCGCCTGGGCTCAGGTTCGGTGGGAGCAGGGTGACCTGTCGTACGGCCTGCCGGCTGCGTTGGACCCGCTGGAGGGCTGGATCATCAGCGCATGATCGCTTCTTGCAACTTGGCCGCAAGCTGAGAAACGGCCAGCGCGGCAGGGCTGCCTGGCATGGACTGCATCAGTAACTGCCGCCGCATGATCGCCATTCGAACCTGTGGATCAGCGGGAATATCCCCCATGTGGATCAGGCGCAATTGCCGGCCCGGTTCACTGGGCACAAAGCGGTCCAGCACTTGCTGCAGCTGCGCTGTGATGGCTCGGCCATCGCCCAAGCGCGCGGTCTGATTGACCACCAATCGAATGCTTTGGCGCTTTTGTTGTCCGGCCAGCACCTTGATGGTGGCATAGGCATCGGTCAGCGACGTGGGTTCCGGTGTGGCGACGACCAAGACCTCAGAGGCCAGTGACACCGCAAACAGCACGACATCGGAAATACCGGCGCCGGTGTCGAGCAGCACGATGTCGTAGTGCGGCGTCAGGCCATTCATGATGCGAAGAAAATCGTCGCGCACCTCGGCGCTAAGCCGCGAGTACTCGACCATGCCAGACCCTGCCAAAAGAACGGAGAAGCCGCCAGGGGCTCTGACGATCGCGTCTTCTAGCTTGGCTTTACCGGTGAACACATCGTGCAACGTGACTTTGGGATAGAGATTGAGTACCACATCCAAGTTGGCCAGCCCAAGGTCGGCGTCAAGCACCAGTACGCGGTTGCCACGTTTGGCCAGAGCTGCCGCTAGATTGGCCGACACGAAGGTCTTGCCGACGCCGCCCTTGCCGCTGGTGATCGCCAATACCTTGCCGACTGGCTTGGCGCGCGTCGGGCTGGCCGTGGGCGGGTCTTTGGGAGGGTTCAGCACATCGGTCATCGTGAATTCACCTTATTCATTGCGCGGCCCGAGGCGATTGGCTCGGGGCATCATTGGCCACACTGTCGATCCAGGCGGTATCGCCAAGGGAGAGGTGCCCAAATAGCAGACTTTTTTCTTCTGCACTGACCGAAGTCTTCTGTTGTGCGTCTATGCAAACCCGGTTGCGGCCCTCGGATTTGGCACGGTACAACTGCAGGTCAGCGCGATCCGTCCAGATCGCGGTGGTGGAGCGAATCCATTCGGGCGCGAAGGCGCCGCCAATGCTGACAGTGACCTGGAGCTCTGCGCGGCTGACCAATGGGATGCGCAACGATTCAATGGTTTCGCGAATTCGATCTGCCACGATCTCGCCAAAGGCGATGTCGCAAGACGGCAGAATGACAGCGAATTCCTCACCGCCGTAACGTGCCACAGTGTCCATGGGTCGCACACAATCCGACAGGCATCGGGCAATCACCTGCAGGACTTGGTCGCCGGCCAGGTGGCCATGCGTGTCATTGATTTTTTTGAAATGGTCGATGTCCAGCATGAGCAACAGCGCTGGCTCGCCAGATCGGGCAACTGCTTCGATTTCAAGGCCTAGCACGTGGCGGAAATGACGTCGGTTGGCCAGGCCGGTCAGGGGGTCTTTCAGGGATAACTCGCACAACTGGTCAATCACACTCTGCAAAAAGGCTGATGGCGAAGTGCTGGCCTCCGGCAATTGGCTTGAAGGATCATGCCGCAGCAGTGCGAGGGCGCCTTCCAACTGCAAGTCAAGCAGATTGATCATGGGTCATCAGTGTGTCGAAGCCAGTACAGGGCAATATCATGGCGTAAAGCGGAGCGCTAAAACTGAGTCTAACAGCAGGAAATTGCTGCAAACTCGGAAACTGGCTGCCGATCGCGGCTCATCCTTGAGGGTAGCGGATCTGTACCAACCTCAAGTCTTTGGGCCGCACACGCTGCATTGCGGATTGCGTGGCAAGCGCAATTCTTGCCATGCCATGGCCCGACCATCGAGCATCAACAGGCGCCCGGTCAAAGGCTGCCCCGCGCCGCTGATCAGCTTCAGCGCCTCAGCCGCTTGCATCGCGCCGATGATCCCCACCAGAGGCGCAAACACACCCATGGTGGCGCAGCGGGTTTCCTCAAAGTCGTGATCGGGGGGAAACACACAGGCGTAGCAGGGCGAGTCGTCAGTGCGGGGGTCATAAACACAAATCTGACCGTCAAAACGGATGGCCCCGCCCGACACCAGCGGTTTGCGGTGCTTGACGCAGGCGGCATTGATGGCGTGCCGGGTGACGAAGTTGTCGCAGCAGTCCAATACGATGTCCGCCAGCGCTACCTCGCGTTCCAGCAAGGCGGCATCGGCGCGCAGCGGCAGGGCCCGGACGGTGACCTCGGGATTCAGGGCCGAGACCGCGTCCCGCACTGAGCCGGCTTTGCCCTGCCCAATGCGGTCTGTGGTGTGGGCAATCTGTCGCTGCAGGTTGGTGAGGTCGACCACATCATGGTCTGCCACCGTGAGGTGGCCCACGCCTGCTGCGCCCAGATACAGGGCCACCGGGGAGCCCAGGCCACCCGCGCCTACGATCAGCACTCGGCTGGCCAGAATGCGCTCCTGCCCCTCTATTCCGATCTCATCGAGCAGAATGTGGCGCGAGTAGCGCAGCAGCTGGTCGTCCGTCATGGGCGCTCAGTCTTCCTTCTTTTCTTCCTTGCGTTCAGTCAGGGTCTTGCTGACCAGGACGGGGCGACCTTTGAGCTGGTTGAGGGCCTGAATCAGCTGGAAGTCTTTGTCTGAGCCGTACTCGGGCAGCTTGCGGTCGGCCACCGGTTTCTTCATCTCGTCCTCGAGTTTTTTACGGGCTTCTTCACGCGCTTTTTCGCGGGCTACGTCTTTCACCTCAGCGCCTTGACCGCTGCCCAGGTGTTTTTCCAGGTCAGCTTCGCGGGTACGCAGCGCAGCAAACAGGTTGCCTTCTTCGGTTTCATCAACCATGACGTCAGGCACGATGCCCTTGGCCTGGATCGACTTGCCGCTGGGCGTGTAGTAGCGGCTGGTGGTGAGCTTGAGGCCGGCACTGGGGCAGTTGTCCATACGGAAGGATGGGTCCAGGCAGACCGCGGTCTGGACTGAGCCTTTGCCGAAGGTCTGATTGCCCATCAGGGTCGCGCGCTTATGGTCTTGCAATGCGCCTGCGACAATTTCGCTGGCCGAGGCCGAGCCCTCGTTGACCAACACCACCAGCGCCACTGTCTTGAACACGCCTTTGGTCGCGTCATGCAATCGCTTGAGTGGATCAGAACCGGTGCGCCGCTGGTAAAACTCGGGCGCTGCCTTGTAGATGAACTTGCTCTCTGGCAATTGCCCATTGGCCGAGACCACGGTTACGTTTTCTGGCAGAAAAGCCGCCGACAGGGCCACTGCAGCGTCGAGGTAGCCACCGGGGTCATTGCGCAGGTCAAGCACCAGGCCCTTGAGCTGGGGGTCCTGCTTGTAGATTTCTTCGGCCTTTCGGGCGAAGTCTTCCACAGTGCGTTCCTGGAACTGGCTGACCCGGATCCAGCCATAACCGGGTTCAATCAGTTTGCCGCGCACCGACTGGGTGCGAATCTCGTCGCGCGTGATGGTGACCGGGAAACTGCGGTTCTCGGACCTTCGCAGGATGGTCAGGATCACCTTGGTGTTGGGCTCGCCGCGCATGCGCTTGACGGCGTCATTGAGTGTCAGCCCCTTGACCAGGGTCTCGTCGATCTTGCTGATCAGGTCACCGGGCTTGAGCCCGGCGCGGTGTGCTGGCGAACCCTCAATCGGGGAAACGACTTTGACCAAGCCCTCTTCCATGGCAATCTCAATGCCAACGCCGACAAACTTGCCGGTGGTGCCCTCGTTAAACTCCTTGAGTGCTTTCTTGTCGAGGTATTGCGAGTGCGGGTCCAGGCTGGACACCATGCCGACAATGGCATCGGTGATCAGCTTTTTATCGTCGACGGGTTCGACGTAATTGCTTTTGACCATGCCAAACACGGCAGCGAGCTGCTGAAGCTCCTCAAGCGGCAGCGGAGCGAGCGTACCCCGTGCCACGGTTTGCAGTGACACGGTCGTCAGAGCACCGGCCATCACGCCAAGTGCCACCCAGCCGCTGATCTTCAGTTTTTGTCCCATAGTCTTTCCTGTGCGGTACCAATATACACGTTTGGATGCCGCAGACCTTGCGGAGTTCCCTATTTACCTAGGCTTTACCTTGTGATGCCACGGCTGCCGCGGCTTTGGCGACTGCCTCAGCGTCACCCAGATAGTAGTGCCTGATCGGTTTTAGCGCATCGTCCAGTTCGTAAACCAGCGGAATACCGTTGGGGATGTTCAGCCCGACGATGTCTTGATCAGAGATGCCGTCCAGGTACTTCACCAAGGCCCGAATCGAATTGCCATGCGCGGCCACCACCAAGCGCCGGCCGCTTTTTAGGGCCGGGGCGAGTGCCTCGTTCCAGAACGGCATCACCCGTGCGACGGTGTCTTTCAGGCACTCGGTGAGGGGCACCTGGCCTGGCTTTAGCCGCGCATAGCGCAGGTCGCCTTTCTCGCAACGCGGGTCGGCCGGCTCCAGCGGCGGCGGCGGCACGTCATAGCTTCGGCGCCAGGCCAATACCTGGGCCTCGCCGTATTGGCGAGCCATGTCGGCTTTGTTCAGGCCTTGCAGGGCTCCGTAATGACGCTCGTTCAGGCGCCAGTTGTTGACCACCGGCAGCCAGGTGCGGTCCATTTCGTCAAGAACATGCCACAGGGTACGGGTGGCGCGTTTGAGAACGCTGGTGTAGGCGACGTCAAAGTCAAAGCCGGCGGCCTTGAGCAGTTGGCCGGCGTTCTTGGCCTGTTCTAGTCCGGTGGCAGTGAGGTCGACGTCCGTCCAGCCGGTGAAACGGTTTTCAAGGTTCCAGGTCGACTCGCCGTGGCGGATAAGAACAAGTTTATGCATGGTCTGTCGGAACAGGGTTGGCGTTTGAGTGGCCGGAATACGGGGCTCTGGCGTGTGGCCAAGCCGAAGGCGCACTACACTGCGCACCCCGCCATTCTAAAATGAGGGGCAGGGCTATGCGGCCTGAGCAGAAAGAAAAGGACACAAGTTGAAATTCATTGTCGATAACTGGATGTTGATCAGCGTTGCGCTGGTGTCGGGCAGTCTGCTGTTGTGGCCGGCGATCCAAGGCGCCAGCGTCTCTGGTCTAAGCGCGACCCAAGCCGTGCAGTTGATCAACCGCGAAAAAGCCGTGGTGGTGGACGTGTGCGAAGCCGAAGAGTTTGCTGCCGGGCATGTGGTGGGCTCCAAAAATGTGCCACTCAACCAGCTAGAAGACAAGTTACCCGGGCTGGTTAAAAACAAGGCGCTGCCATTGATACTGGTTTGTCAAAGCGGCGCGCGCTCGGGCCGTGCCCTGGCCGTGGCCAAGAAGCTGGGCTACGAGCAAGCGCAGTCGTTGGCGGGTGGTTTGGCTGGCTGGCGCAGCGCCAATCTGCCCTTGGAAAAAGCCTGACCCATCGCTATTCCCTTCATTTTTCAGAGCCAGACCGAATCGCTACAGGAAGTTGCCATGCAAGCCGTCAAGATGTACACCACCGCTGTTTGCCCGTATTGCGTGCGGGCCAAGCAGATTCTCAAAGCACGCGGCGTCGAGCAAATCGAAGAAATTCGAATTGACACCGATCCCGAGCAACGTCAGCAGATGATGGACATGACCGGCCGGCGCACCGTGCCCCAGATCTTTATTGGGGCGACCCATGTGGGCGGCTGTGATGACCTGATGGCGCTGGACGGGCAGGGCGGGCTCTTGCCGCTGCTGCAGGCTACCTAATTGGGGCTGAACCTCAGCCAGTCGATCATCTGACTCATCGCCCCCTGCGGGTTGCATGCGTCTGCCCATATTGCCCGCCGATCGTGATTCGGCACCAAATGCTGTCCGTGGGTGCGCTGTGGCAAAAACGCCCAGGGCGTATCAGCCTTGGTGCGGGGTAGCGCCGGAATGAAGCCATCTTGATGGCATCCGCGACGATGTAGGTGTGTCACCCGTCCAGACATCATTGGGCGACACCAATTCACGCCACCCATTGGGTCAGCCGTAGTTTTCTTTGGCTCATGCTCTTGGGCTGTCGCGACCAGTCGCACTGCTCGCATCTTGAATACCAGCGCGTACTTGACCCGTTCTGTCGGTGCACGAGGCGGCAAAGTTGGTGAAACAACCTATACGGGTTTTCCCTCGCACTTGATTTAAGTCATACCTGATATGCTGACTTTA
>RFWA01000110.1 GCA_009922295.1 Betaproteobacteria bacterium | reverse complement strand
TGCGGCACCACCACCACGCCGTCCAGATCGGCCACCACAATGTCACCCGAGGCCACCGGGTGCCCAGCCAACGCAATGGCAAAGCCAATGGTGCCGGGCCGGTGGCGCTGGGGCGAGTTGGGTGTGATCCCCACCGCCCAGGCCGGCAAGCCCACGGTACGCAGGCCCACCAGATCCCGAACACAGCCGTCGGTCACAAAACCCACGGCACCGCAGTTTTTGGCCATGCCCAGCACCAAGTCACCGGTGATGGCGCAGCCGGTAAAGCCGCCCGTGCTGGCCATCAGCACATCGCCGGGCTGCACATCCTGCAAGGCATGCACCAGTGCCAGGTTGTCGCCGGGCCCGGCATCCACCGTCAAGGCCACACCGCAAAAGGCATATTGCTCGGCAATCGATGGCCGTAGCCGATAGTCCAGCGCGCCGCTGCCGCCCAGGGCGTCCACAATGAAACCGGTGGGTGTGCCGCACAGGGCTTCTACTTGGTCGGGAGATGGCCGGTTAAAGGCTTGGCGCTGAATCAGTGGTGGAACATCAATCATGTAAAACCTTTTGACGACAGTGACTGGGTTGGGCGATTACGCCCCGCTAAGGAGCGGGCTCAGTATAGGACTGCAAGCGTGCAAGGGGCTGGGGCTGGGGCTGCGGTTGGTGAAGGCTTACCTATTGGGTGGCAGGCTAAACACAAGCGACTGAGCTTATTCATGCATAACAAGGCTTTGGGCGCACCCCCGGGTCAGTAACTGTCGAGCGGCCGTGCAGCCCGTTAGAATGTATCTACAACGATGTATATCAATTTTAACCATGATTAATTTGCAAATTGCCAAATGGGGGAACAGCCTGGCGGTACGCATTCCGGCAGACTATGTGCGAAAAATTGGCATGAAGGAGGGTGATCATCTGGTGGCGCAGGTGGGCGCTGATGGCGCTTTGAATCTCAGACTGCCATCACAGTGGAGCCGCCAGGCCTTCGCTGAGGAACTGGCTCGCGAAGCCAATACGCTGCCCATGGGGTCCTCCGTGATCGAGCAACTGCGACAAGAAGCGCGCTATTGATGTTGTACGTCGATACCAGCGTCTTGGTGGCACTGTGCACCAACGAAGCCAAGACGGCCGACGTCGTCAATTGGTACGCAGCCTGCACCGACGAATTGGCATCTGCCGCCTGGTGTGTCACAGAATTTGCAAGTGCTTTGGGCATCAAGCAACGCACAGGCCAGTTGACCGAATCGCAAGCACAAGCGGCTTGGGTCAAGTTTGAGCGCATGTGCGCCAATGACCTGCAGTTGCTGCCCGTGGAGGCGACGACCTTTCACAAAGCTGCCATGCTGACCATGGATGTGACTGCAGGCTTGAGGGCCGGTGATGCCTTGCATCTTGCATGTGCCATGCAAGCAAAAGCGGCCGGTATGGTGACTTTGGACGCCGTGCTGGCCAAGAATGCCAAGCGGCACAAGGTGAAGCCGGTGGCAGTTGGCAGGTCATGACTTACGTGCTACGGGGCCGGAGCAGCTAGCGCAATAGCATTGGCAGCATTTTCCGCACATCGCCGTGCAGCGATGTCAGCGTGCTTTCAAACGGGAGGTGTGGCATTTCGACTTGAACAAGCCTTGCCACGGCACGCGCTTGGTCCAGGTCGCGTGGTTTTTTGACGGGTTCGCGCGTGAGCAGGCCAGAGAGCCACGCTTTGTGTAAGGCAAAAGCCCGCGGATCCGGCACCCGCATCGGCGCTGGCCAGCCTTCCTCGTCGACGGCAACAGCATCGAGCTTGGGCGAGTTCAACAGCCATTGCAGGCCGGGAACGTCAGTGGCAACCAGATCCGATTCGGCAAACGTGATGTTTTCCGCGACAGACAACCCACGAGGTGCGATCACGAGATCCACCATGAACTGGCCGGCATTGGCGGCACGGAAGCCGTTTTCGCGAACACATTCAAACGTCTTGTCGGCTTTTTTGAGTAAACCCAGCAGGCCATTGCCGTCCAGCTTTTCCGACACCACCGTCATCCGTTGACGGGTGTCAAAGAGCAAATCAACATCACCAGATGCAAGTAATTCCAGCAGAAAGTGCGCGCCTGCTGCAGCCTCGTAGCCGTACAAGGCCTGAGTACCAATCACCGTAAAGCTGTCATGAAGGCCGGCTTGATCAAGTTCACGCAGCACACGGGCCACGACACGCGGTACTCGATTGAGCCTTAAGGCCTTGTTGAGCCTTGCCTGCTCTTCAATTTTTTCCCGAATCAGGTGCAGACGCTCCTTTGCCGCACCACGTCCGGCCGTAAAGGCCGCCAACAGGTCCTCGGTTTGAGCAGATCGAGGCCCAAGGGATGTGCCGTTCCCGCGCCGGTCCCGGTCTCTGAACAGGTATTCAGTATTTCGCACTGTCTTCCAACGCATGGCGTAGGTGTAGGACGCCGCATGCGCCAGAGCAGTCCGGTAGTTATCAAAAAGTTGACCGGTATTGACCTGGTGCAGTCGTTGCTGATTCGACAAAAGTTTCATGACGTTTCCGGCAAAAATTAGATTAGCTTCATTTCGCCGGAAATATGCTGGTCTACCTGATCAAGAACAAGCCGCCCAGCGTCGCGCAGCGCATCAATGCATAGGGGCCGATTAGCTAAGTGATTTTCTTGCATAGCTTTTTATATGTTGACGCTGGCAAAGCCTTTGAGGGCCTGTTAGTTGCGGTCACTGCCAATCAGATGATGTTCGAGTACATCGGCTGTGCTACGGGGCGGGCCACGCCGACGCAGGCAATCCTGATGCGCACAGACCATCAGCGCCACCTTTGCGAACGGTCGCGAAATGAGAGCAGCTTCACGGCAAGGAATGAGCGTAAGAGCGACCAGTCAAAGCAGCTATTCATAAATGAAATGCAGAGGTACAAAAATGAGCAATTGTGTGCATTTCAAAGGCGCCACACAATACAGGTGAAGGCTTTCAAACGGCGAACGTTGCTGGAGGCCCATCAACCTGGAGACGAAAATGAAGCGCGGAAATTTCATGAATGCCTTGGTGCAACCCTCCGTCGGCTGTGCCGCGGCAGCCCCAAGCCGCCGGTCCTTCATCCGCCTTGTGGGCGGAGGCGCCGTACTAGCGGCAACAGGTTCGCTCGCCGGCTGCAGCGGCGAATTGCCCGAGGCTGCCGTCCAGCCTTGGCGAAGTCCCGATCGCGAGGCCGACACGCGGCGCTTCATGCTCGCCCATGCATTATTGGCCCCCAATCCGCACAACCGCCAGCCATGGATCGCCGACCTGCGCGAGGCCGGGCGCGTCCACCTGACTTGTGATGGTGAACGTCTGCTGCCCGAGACTGACCCATTTGGTCGGCAGATCCTGATTGGCTGCGGCGCCTTTATTGAGTTGGCGGTGATCGCGGCCGCCCAGCGGGGCGTTTCGGCGAAGGTTGAGCTCTTTCCCGACGGTGCACCCGCCGACCAAGCCTTGCCCAAGCGCAGTCGCGTGGCAACGCTGGTGCTGGGCGAGCCTGGCAGTGCCGCGGCGGATCCCTTGTTCGCCCAGATCGTGCGGCGGCACACGCGCAAGTCCGCCTATGCAAACGATCGCGCGCTGCCCGAGACCCTCTTACGCAGCTGGGGCGAAACGGCCACCCGCTTCGGACTGCGTACAGGCGCAGCGACCGGTGCGGCTGCCATGGACCCTGTCCGAAAGATCACGCGCGAGGCCTACGAGATCGAGGCCACCACGGCGAGTACCTGGCTCGAATCAGCCCGGCTCATGCGCATCGGGCCCGGTGCCATCACCGCAAACCCCGACGGCATCAGCCTGAACAGCCTGATGGTGCGGGCGCTGCACACGGTCAGGCTATTCGACCCGATGGAGGTGCCCGTCAAGGGCAGCAGTTCTCTGCAGCGGGTGATGGATCGCTGGGTGCCCTTTGAAACTGCCAGTGGCTTCCTGTGGTTGGCCAGCCCGGACAACACACGACCGACACAGGTGGCCGCTGGACGCGCCTATGTGCGAGCCCATTTGCTGGCCACTGCAGCGGGCGTTGACATGCACCCGTTATCCCAGGCCTTGCAGGAGTTTCCGGAGATGAGCGGACCGCGAGCAGCAATACACCGAACCCTCGGCCTAGGTGCCGGAGGCGAGACGCTCCAGATGCTCTCGCGCGTGGGATTCGCCACGGAGCCGCGCGGGCCGAGCCCGCGCCGAAGCTTGGAGTCTTTGTTGCGCACCTGAGGCGGCATGCCGAGCCCTTTGTCATAAGCGTAGCTCGCGTTGGACACACTGCGCCCATGCCCTGACCGCCCGACCCTTCCAATATAAGTGTTCTGAAAGCTGATCGATTCTCACAAACAATCTGCTCTGGGCCGCCAGGTCTAGCGCCTCCCCAATTGAGGTACCAGCCAAAAAAGAGTCATGCGCGATACCAGCCCCGTACTGCAACTTTCGCCAACTGGTTCACGGAATTTACAGAAAAGCAGTTGCTTTATCAGGCCGGTGGCGGTTTAGGGCCTGCCAAGCGATATACTTGACCATCTAAATAGTCAAGTTGAAAGAGTACGCCACCATGCAAGTCAGCGTAGCGGATATTAAAGCCAGGTTCACAGCCATCGCCCGGCAGGCTGATGCAGGTCAAGAGGTGATCATTACCAACCGGGGTAGGCCTGCTTATCGGCTGCTGCCCATCATCCCAGCGCCGCAGCGCTCTGCGTTCCCTGACACCACGGCGCTGGCCATGCAGTCAAAGCCCAGCCAGACCTTGGTCAACGGTAGCTTTGTGGCGGATTGGCGTGCGCAAAATGAGCGGTTTTAATCTGCCGTGCCACATAACGTCTATGTAGACACCAGCCTGCTGCTGGCGGCCTTCAGCAATGAACCTGGCCAGCCCATCGCACTGGCACTGCTGCAAGAGCCGCAATGGACGCAGGTTTGCGTTAGCGACTGGACTCTGGCCGAGTTTGCCTGTGCTCTGCACGCCAAAGTTCTGCGGGGCGAGACGCCCGCTGACGTGGCACATGCGATAAACCAATACATCGAACGCTTGCTTGAAGTTGGCGCCTTGCAGCGCCTGCCCGTGCTGCGTGAAGACTACAGCGCCGTGCAGCGGGTGGTACCTGGCATCAGTTGCCTGGTGCGTGGTGCGGATGCCCTGCATTTAGCGGTAGCCGCCCGAAGCGGCATGACCCACTTCGCCAGCCTGGACAAAACCCAGCGACTGGCGGCAGCGCAATGGCTCAGAGATATCCCATGTGTGCCAGAGTTGTAGCCTAATGACAACGCGCTCACTCTGAGCGGTAACCCCGATCCCTGGTGGACCTCAGGTGGATCTGCCCAACTGTTTTTCAGGCCGCTTCATATAATACACACATAAACGTGTGTACTTAAGGATTTGCCATGCCAACAGCCATCAGTCGTGTCTTCATGAACGGCAACAGCCAAGCCGTGCGGATTCCCCAGGAATTTCGGCTGAGCAGCAGCAGGGTGCAAATTTTTCGTAACGCCGACGGCGATCTGGTGTTGCACCCCATTCCCACGGATCGGGGTGCCGCCCTGCTCGACGCGCTCAACGCCTTCGATGATGAATTTGGAGTCGTAGTCGAAGCTGAGCAAACCGCACCATCGGCCATGCAGGACCGGGAGCCGCTGTGACCTACATGCTCGACACCAATATCCTGATCTACCTGATCAAGAACAAACCGCCCAGCGTTGCAAAGCGCATCAATGCGCTTGAGAGCCAAGTTGAGCTGTGCATGTCATTCATTACTTTTGCCGAGTTGCTCAAAGGCGCCGAACGCAGCACCCGCCAACCGGATGTGATTCGCCAACTGGATGCGCTGACGCGTGTGATCCCCGTGCGCTACGCGGTCGACCGCGAGTTGTGTGTGCACTACGCCAAACAGTTCACCCAGTTGCGCGCTGCGGGGACACCCATAGGCGCCAATGACCTCTGGATCGCCTGCCACGCGCTCGCCCTAGACGCTACCCTTGTCACGAACAACACCAGCGAGTTCAAGCGCGTCACAGGCCTCCATTTGGAGAATTGGGCTACCTGAACGACCAAACGTTCAGGGCATGCCGTAGCCTAGGCCCGCCTAGAATCCCCCGGTGTCCGTCGAATCCGCAACTCCCCTCCCCGCCCGCCGCCCGATCCAGCCCCTGCCGGATGAGCTGATCAGCCAGATTGCCGCGGGCGAGGTGGTGGAACGGCCGGCCTCGGTGGTGCGGGAGCTGGTGGACAACGCGCTCGATGCCGGCGCCAGCCAGGTCACGCTGCGGCTGCTGGCCGGGGGCGTGCGGCTGATTGCGGTGGAGGACGATGGCTGCGGCATCCTGCGCGAAGAGCTGCCGCTGGCGTTCCGCCGCCACGCTACCAGCAAGATTGCCAGCCTGCTCGACCTGGAGTCGGTGGCCACCATGGGGTTTCGGGGCGAAGCGCTGGCCGCTATCAACTCCATAGCAGACTGTTCAATCCTGTCAAGGGCTGAGAGCCAAAATCATGCCTATGTTTTGGAGGGCCGCAGTGGTGAGCTGCGGCCGGTGGCGCGCAGCACCGGCACCACGGTAGAGGTGAAAGAGCTGTTTTTCAGCACGCCGGCGCGGCGCAAGTTTCTCAAGACCGACGCCACCGAGCTGGCCCATTGCCTGGAGGCGGTGCGCCGCCACGCGCTGGCCCGGCCGGATGTGGGCTTTGCCGTCTGGCACGAGGGCAAGTTGGTGGCGCAGTGGCGCCGCTGCCAGGGCACGGATGCGCTGGCGCAGCGCCTGGCCGACGTGCTGGGCGAAGACTTTGTGCAACGCGCAGTGGCGGTCAACTACCTCAGCAGCGCCAGCGGCCCGGCCTATGCGCCGCTGATCCAGGTGGCGGGCTTTGCCGGCATACCCGATGCGGCACGCGCCCGCGCCGACCAGCAGTATGTGTATGTGAACGGCCGTTTTGTGCGCGACCGGGTTTTGGCCCATGCGGCCCGCAGCGCCTATGAGGATGTGCTGCACGGCCAGCGCCAACCGGTGTATGCGCTGTACCTGCAGGTAGCGCCGGAGCGGCTGGACGTGAATGTGCACCCGACCAAGATCGAGGTGCGCTTTCGTGACGGCCGCGAGGTGCACCAGGCACTGCGCCACGCGCTGGAAGACGCGCTGGCCGCCCCGCGTGCGGCCGCGGCTGCCCTGGCGGCTGCACTGCCCGGCACACTACCAGCAGCCGGTGCCTACGCTGACAACGCACTGCCCGCTGCGAACCAAGCTGCCGCGGTGCCGATGTATGCCAACCAGTACAAAATGCCGTTTGAGCCGACGGTTGGCCACCGGGTGAGCGAACTGGGCGCCCTGTGGCAGCGCAGCGAACCCGCTGTGCCAACCCTGACTACAGCTGCGCCGGCCTATGCAGAGATGCCGACCGCAACCGCCCAGCCGGCTGACGCAAGCGCCCTGCCACCAGGCGACTGGCCACTGGGCCGGGCGCTGGCGCAGTTGCAGGGCGTCTACATCCTGGCCGAAAATACTCAGGGCCTGGTGATTGTGGACATGCACGCGGCGCACGAGCGTATTGTTTATGAGCGACTCAAGAGCCAGTGGCAGCAGCGCGCCGCTGAATCTAGTGAAGGCGGCCTTGGCCCTGCAGCGC
>RFWA01000109.1 GCA_009922295.1 Betaproteobacteria bacterium | reverse complement strand
CTGGCGCCGCTGGCAGCAGGCTCGCAGGTGTTTTGTACGCCGGGCTTCAATGCACTGAAGTTTTTCAGTTGGATGGACGAGGCCAAACCCAGCTGGTACACCGCTGTGCCCACCATGCACCAGGCCATCGTCAGCCGGGCCAGAGGCAACGCAGAGATCATTGCCCGCAACCCGCTGCGCTTTTTGCGATCTTCCTCATCAAGCATGCCACCGCAGGTCATCAAGGAACTGGAAGACATCTTCCACGCCCCGCTGATAGAGGCCTACGGCATGACCGAGGCCACCCACCAGATGGCCTGCAACCCGCTGCCTCCGGCAGTGCGCAAACCAGGCAAAGTCGGCATTGCCGCCGGGCCCGAGGTGGCCATCATGGGTCTGGACGGGGCACTGCTGCCACGAGGTGATACCGGCGAGATCGTGATCCGGGGTGCAAACGTCACGGCCGGCTACGAGAACAACCCCAAGGCCAATGACGAGGGCTTTTTGAACGGTTGGTTCCGCACCGGCGACCAAGGCGTCATGGACGACGATGGCTATATCAGCATCACCGGGCGCCTGAAAGAGATCATCAACCGAGGCGGCGAAAAGGTCAGCCCGCGCGAGGTCGACGAGATTCTGATGGACCACCCCGCTGTGGCGCAAGTGGTGTGCTTTGGCATGTCTCACCCCAAGCTGGGCGAAGAGGTGGCGGCCGTGGTGGTGCTGCGCGAGGGCCAAAGCGCCACCGAACGCGAGTTGCAAAGCTATGTCAGCAGCCGGGCGGCCGACTACAAAGTGCCCAAGAAAATTTTGTTCATGGACGAGATCCCCAAAGGCGCCACCGGCAAGTTGCAGCGCATCGGGCTGGCCGCCAAACTTGGCCTGGGCTAAAGCGTGGCCATGAAAATTGCTGTCGTTGGTGCCGGGGCCATTGGTGGCTACCTGGGCGCCAAGTTGTCCATCGCCGGTGAAGAAGTGACCTTCATCGCCCGCAACCAGAACCTGGCGGTCATCCAGGCCAATGGCTTCAAGCTGCTGCTGGAAGACGGCACTGAGCAACACGCCCCACTGGCCCGCGCGGTGCAGAACACGGCTGATGCCGGACAGCAAGACGTGGTGCTGATCACCGTCAAGGCGCACCAAGTGGCTGATTTATTGCCGGGCCTGAACAAGCTGATCGGGCCAGAGACCATGGTGGTGACCATGATCAACGGCATTCCCTGGTGGTACTTTCACAAATTGGCGGGGCCTTTTGAGGGACAGGGTCTGGCCAGCGTGGACCCGGGCGGGCACATCGCCAGTTGCATAGACAGCCGGCATTTGATTGGCAGCGTGGTCTACCCCGCAGCCGAGCTGGTGGCGCCAGGGGTGGTACGGGTGATTGAAGGCAACCGTTTCACCCTGGGCGAACCCGATGGCAGCCGGTCTGAGCGGATCGAGCGTTTGTCGCAGGCCATGATGCGCGCCGGCTTCAAGGCCCCGGTGTCCAAAGACATTCGCGGTGAGATCTGGCTCAAGCTCTGGGGCAACCTGAGCTTCAACCCGATTTCTGCCCTGACCCACGCCACGCTGGAGGACATTTGCACATTTCAGCCCTCACGTGTGCTGGCCGCCAATATGATGCGTGAGGCACAGGCCGTGGCCGAAAAACTCGGCGTGGTGTTCAAGATTTCTCTCGACAAACGCATCGCCGGCGCGCAGGCGGTGGGCGCCCACAAAACATCCATGCTGCAAGACGTGGAACACGGCCGGGCGCTCGAGCTCGATGCCTTGGTCGGCTCTGTGGTCGAGCTAGGCCGCTTGACCGGCACCCCTACCCCCACCATCGACGCCATCTATGCCGCCAGCCAATTGCTGGCCCACACCCTGGCTCGTCAGCACGGCCGCTTGCGGGTACAGTAAGCCGCATGCACGCCACCCAATTGATAGTCGAACTCGCCCTGCTCGGCCTTGTAACCGGGTTTCTGGCCGGCCTGCTAGGCATTGGGGGCGGCATGATCATGGTGCCCTTTATCACCATCATGCTGACCAACCGCGGCGCTGGCGAGAGCTTGGCGGTCAAGATGGCCATTGCCACCTCCATGGCTACCATCATCTTCACCTCGATCTCCAGTGTGCGGGCCCACCACAAGCGGGGTAATGTGCGCTGGGAACTGGTCCGCGGGCTGGCCCCTGGCATTGTCCTGGGCGGAGCCATCGCCAGCCTGGGCGTCTTTGCAAGCCTGAAGGGAACGTGGCTGGCCCTGTCTTTTGCGGCCTTCGTGAGCTTTTCAGCGACCCAAATGTTTTTGGATAAAAAACCGGCTCCCGCACGGCAAGTGCCGGGAACCGGCGGCCTGCTGGGCGCGGGCAGCGTGATAGGATTTTTGTCGGGGCTGGTCGGCGCCGGTGGCGCCTTTGTCAGCGTGCCCTTCATGACTTGGTGCAATGTGGCGATTCACAACGCGGTGGCTACATCGGCGGCACTGGGTTTTCCCATCGCCATGGCCAACGTGGCCGGTTACATCATCAGCGGCATCGGCCTTCAGAACCTGCCGCCCTACTCTTTTGGTTATATCTGGTTGCCGGCCCTGGGCGTGATCGCCAGCTGCAGCGTTCTGACCGCACCCTTGGGCGCCCGGGCCGCGCAAACGCTGCCCGTCAAGCAACTCAAACGAGTGTTTGCCAGCGTGCTGTACCTGCTGGCCGCTTACATGCTCTACAAGGGTCTCAGCGCCACCAACTGATACATGGACTGCCATGACACAGCCCATCGATTACCTTAGCCCCGATTTGCCCGCCGGCCTGGCGCATTTACGCATGCCGGTAGTAAAGGCCACGGCCGAGACCCTGGCCGGCTACGGCCGCTTGGTGGACGATCCAGCCCAATGCCAAGTTGAAATTGTGCGCTGGCCGGCACAAGGACGCCGGCCAGTGGATGCAGGAACAGGCGACGAAGCCGGCACCACCCGGGGCGTATTTGTGAGCGAATGGCAGGGCGACGTGCTCTATGGCCGCAACGAGGCCGTCGGCGGGCACTACATCCTGGCCTATGCGCAAGCACCCGAGCTGGCTGACTTGAACCACCAGCGGCCGCCGCAGCGCATGCTGCTTTGGCATGCCAACTACCACCCGGACGGTGGCCAACTGTTTTTCCCTTTGGACCGCCAGCCTTTCATGGTGCCGCTGGCTCTGCCCGGCGACGAGGTGCGGCCCGAGCACTTCGTGTGCTTTCAATTTGACGGCAGCCAGGGCCTCTACATCCACCCCAATATCTGGCACGAGGGCGTTTTCACGATGCAGGGTACACAGCGCTTTTTTGACCAGCAAGGCGCCGTGCACGCCCGCGTATCGGTCGATTTCGCTCGGGAATTTGGCTGCTTGCTTGAGGCGCCCCTGACGGAATCTGCCTGACGCCTCAGTAGGCGATTCGCAGCCGCCGGTACAACACCGCCAGCACGAACAGCGGGCCGATCAACAGGTAGCGCAGGTCGTCAAAAAAAGAGGGCTTCTTACCTTCAATCTTGTGGCCGATGAACTGCCCGATCCGCGAAGCGCTGGGCGTCTGGGATCATCACCAACACCCCCAGCATGGCCGCCGTCATCAGCACCATGCCAGCCGCGAAGGAGCGAGACAGCCACAGGTAGTAAGCCAGCGAAGCCAGCGCCATCATGAGCGCCACCAACGGGTGCAACGCCCACAACAGCCCGAGCAAGGCAAACACGATGGCTGGCACACACACGCAGTGGATGGCCTCGTTGACAGGGTTTAAGTGGCTCTCTGAGTAAGTGGCAATCAGGCTATCGATGGGCCGTGTGTGGGTTTCAACCATGGTGGTCACTCCTGTGCAAGCTGCCGCGGTACCGGCGCTTGGGCAACTGTAGCCGCATTTTTAACACGGGATAATTCAGCATGACCACCGAACTACCCCACCATGCCCAACTGCTGCTGCTCGACCAACACCAGGTGAGCGCCCTGCTGCAGCCCGACGACGTACTGGCTGCGGTACGCGAGGCCTTTGTGCTGCACAGCACCGGTGAGGGCCAAGTATTTCCGGTGGTGCGCGAGGCGCTCGACACGGGTGGCGTGTTCGGCATCAAGTCGGGCACAGTGCCTGGGCAAGCGCTGCTGGGCTTCAAGGCGGCCGGCTTCTGGCCAGGTAACCGACAACTTGGTGCAGAACCGCACCAGGCCACCATCTTGCTGATCGACCCTGCCACGGGCCGGCCGCTGTGCATGATCGACGGCAACGCCGTGACCACCCAGCGCACCGGGGCGGCGGGAGGCCTGGGCCTGCTGGCACTCGCCCGGCCGGCCAGCCGACGCATCACCGTGTTTGGCACTGGTGTGCAAGCACGGGTACAGCTGAGTTTTGCCTTGCGGCTGCTGCCCACACTGCAGCAAATCCATTACCTGAGCTCGAGCGGGCGGCCCCGGCCTGACTTTGAGGCCGCCATCATCAAGGCATTTCCAGCCTGCGTCATCGCCCATACCACCGATGGCGATGCAGCCGTGGCGGACAGTGACGTGGTGATCACCGCTACCCCTGGCGCCAGTGTGCTGTTTGCGCTGGAAGCGGTACAACCCGGCACGCACCTGACATGCGTTGGTGCCGACACCCGCGGCAAACGGGAGTTGCCTGCCGGATTGCTGGCCCGGGCCCGCCTTTTTGTGGATGACCTGCCGCAAGCCCGTCAGATTGGCGAGCTGCAATGGGCGCCAAGCACCCTGGCCACAACGCTTGGCGACGTGCTTACGGACCAGGTACAGGTGCAGCGTGCGGACTCCGACATCACCCTGTTTGACATGACCGGGCTGGCGCTGCAAGACCTGACGGTGGCTCGCCTGCTGCACCAACGCGCACTCGCCACAGGTACCGGCACCCGCCTGGCCTGGCCCTGGTGATACAAGCACACATAAGCACATTCCCAGTCGGAGTACAACTTGACCACCCTCGCCCACCTTGACACCCCCGCCGCCCTGATTGACCTGCGGCAAATGCAGGCCAACATCGAGCGCATGCAGGCCCGCATGAACAGGCTGGGCGTGGCCTTTCGTCCCCACGTCAAAACCAGTAAATGCACGCCCGTGGCCAGGGCTCAGCAAGCGGCAGGCGCAAAGGGCATCACCGTATCCACCCTCAAAGAAGCCAACGCCTTCTTTGCCGACGGCTTTAATGACATTCTGTATGCGGTGGGCATGGTACCGGCCAAGTTGCCCCAAGCGCTGGCACTGCGTCGCCAAGGTTGCCAGCTGAAAATCATCACGGACAGCGAGGCCTCCAGCGCCGCCATCGTCGCTTTTGGTCGCGAGCATGGTGAGGTGTTCGAAGTGTGGCTTGAGATTGACAGCGACGGCCACCGTTCCGGCCTCAAACCAGACGAACCCGCCTTGCTGACAGTAGCGAGAACACTGCACCACGGCGGCATGCGCTTGGGCGGCGTCATGACGCATGCCGGCTCCAGCTATGAGCTGAACACGCCTGAGGCGCTGACCGCTATGGCGGCGCAAGAAAGCGCTGCCTGCGTGCGGGCGGCCGAGCGACTGCGCACCTCTGGCCTGCCTTGTCCGGTGGTGAGCATCGGATCGACGCCCACCGCCTTGGCGGCCGACCGGCTGGACGGCGTGACTGAGGTTCGGGCTGGTGTCTATGTGTTCTTTGATCTGGTCATGCACAACATCGGGGTCTGTACGGCCAGTGAGATCGCCCTGAGCGTGCTGACCACCGTGATAGGTCACCAAGCTGACAAGGGCTGGGCCATTGTGGACGCTGGCTGGATGGCCATGAGCCGGGACCGTGGCACGCAAAAACAGCAGCAGGACTTTGGCTATGGCCAAGTGTGCGACACCGCCGGCCATTTACTGCCAGGCTATACGCTGAGCAGCGCCAACCAGGAGCATGGCATCGTGTCACGCCAGGGCAGGCCCGAGGCGGACATTGCAACCCGCTTTCCAGTCGGCACCCAGCTGCGCATCCTGCCCAACCACGCCTGCGCCACCGGCGCCCAGTACCCGCACTACCAGGCTCTAGCGCCTGACGGCACGCTGGCCCGCTGGCCACGACTGCATGGTTGGTGAGGGCGGCCATCGCAAAGTACAAGCTGGCGCAGACCGACGCCTATCTAGGCGCTGCCCCAATATGCCCTTCCCAGAGTTAATATTCAGTGGCGCGCTGGCACCGACCTTGTTGCGCAGCGCATGCGGTTCGGTTATAGAGAGGCTGGCTCGGATATTGTTTAAGTATAGTTGAAAAATTATCTATCATTCAAACCATATACAGACTAAATTTAAGTATTGGGTTGCAATAGATTGCATCAAAATTAACCGTCATTTTTTTCTTACAAAATTGAACTGTTAATTATTTTTACTCAGCTTATTTTTCGTTTTGATTGACCAAAATGGATCATCTAAAGATTCATATTTATCTACTTTTGGAAAAATTTCTCTATCCTTCGTTTCATAATGCAATGAACCGTCTCGTCGCTTTGACAACACAAAAGTGCGCTTCAAAAATTTTGAATGGAGTCGTGCTTTGACAATGATTTTAGGTGGATTACTTTTCGCAATTGATCCAACGCTAACAGTGCCCTTAAGTTCCTGTACTATATGTTGACGCGTGTCATCCATGACATTCCATTCGCCACCGTAGTTACCGAAAAAGCCCACTGGCGCAATAAAGATTTGACGGACTGCTGGCACCTCCAAGGTAACTAGTCTTAGCAACTCATTAGAGCAAACACTTCCCCCAGCACCACAAAACCATCGAAAAGTACGAATGCCCAAAGCACGACCTAACGATCCTAGTTCATATGGTGCCAAATCAAAATTTTGGAAATTCTCATATTCACTTAGGCGCAATTGAATTAGAGGTCGGATGTTATGATCGAATACATATATATTATTAGCAGACAGATTAAATATTCCAATGCTGATCGTAGGATTACTAGTTTTTGTATTCGGCAGTGTGAGTCTTTCCACATAGAGCCAAGCAATGTATTTTTTTGATTTATTGGGCATCTGACTGAGTCCAACGTGCACCGACTCTGCTGGATGCTTGGCTATGATATCCCCACCAAGTTTCTGAACGATATAAGAGTATGCGGGATGAGCTTTATCTATCGCCCCCATATTCGCCCATTGATCAGGCGAATCGTCAGACATTTGTAGCCTGAAGGCGGACGCATTATTCTCGTCTTTAATTAAAGAAAATGAGTCGCTTAGAGTTTTACTTACTTCATTGGTCTGAGCTAATACACTTCCAACCAAAGAAAATAATATCAAAAGAGTAAGTTCTTTAATTATTTTTAAATTCATTGGAGGATTCAAAAAAAAGAAAGAATTTCAATATTATCTAGGAATTGTTTGAATTGGCAAAAGAGCGACTGTCAATTGAGACAACTCAGCCGGTGGTAGATTCAAAATGACTCTGCGAAGCATGCTCAAAAATTCACGGTCGCCCCCTTGCGGATAGCCCTTGGGAAAGAGCTGCTTCGGAGAGGTGATGACAATCAATAACTCATCACCAAAGGGCGCGGAAATGCTGTAACTGCGCCCTGTGCCGGCAGGCGGCAGTTTCAAAATTTGCCCGCGTGGATAAGCTTGTCCTGCAATCAATGGAACTTGATCCCCATTGGCTTGCAAATAGCT